>CALEST010000129.1 GCA_937907555.1 uncultured Sediminibacterium sp. | reverse complement strand
ATATAAATTATTAATTATACGATTTTTTGACCGTGATTTCACGGTATTTTTTAGTTATAAATGCGGATTACAAAACCAAAACGGTCAACTAGTTTTAAATTCTATCAATTAAATGGTGACTATTTAATTTGATAGGATTTTTTAACCAGGGGTTACAAACAAACAGAGGGCGACAATAGTCGCCTTCGTTTTTTATTTACCTTTAAGTATGCTATTGCACATTCATCCTGATAATCCCAATCCCCGTCATATTAAAACAGTGATTGATTGTTTGTTGTCGGGTGGCGTTATCATTTATCCTACCGATACCATCTATGGTCTGGGTTGTGATATTTTTCAACCCAAAGCAGTAGAAAGAATTGCCAGAATTAAACAGATTGATCCTGCAAAAGCACAACTGAGTTTTATCTGTAACGATTTAAGTGATTTAAGCAAGTATTGTAAAACAACTGATACGCCCTTGTATCGTTTGTTAAAAAGTCATTTACCGGGTCCCTATACTTTTATTTTACCTGCGAGTAAAGAAGTGCCCAAGATTTTGCAAAACAAAAAAAGCACCATTGGTTTAAGAATACCCGATAACAATATTGCCCGAACCATTGTGTCTGAATTAGGCCATCCTTTATTGTCTGCTTCCTTGCCGGGTGAAATGGTGGAAGAATACACCGATCCGGATACCATGTATGATAATTTTCATCATCTGGTAGACATTGTAATTGATGGGGGCAATGGCGGTATGATACCTTCAACCATTATTGATTGCACCAAGAGTCCTTATGAACTGGTAAGACAGGGAGCAGGTGTTTGGGAAGAGGATTAAAACGGCATTTCCAATTGTTTGGGACTGATATTAAAACTCTTTCGGTGATGCACACATAAGCCATTGGATTCAATGGCCATCCGGTGTTCCAGGGTTCCGTATCCCTTGTTTTTTTTCCAGCCATACTGCGGAAACTGCTGATGGATTTTTTCCATGTAAGCGTCTCTGTATGTTTTGGCTAAAATACTGGCTGCAGCAATGGATGCATATTTACCATCTCCTTTCACAATGCACAAATGGGGTGTTTTATTGTAAGGCATGAACCGATTTCCGTCGATCAATAAAAATTCAGGTCTTATTTTGAGTTGGTCAATGGCCATATGCATGGCTTTGAAACTTGCTTTTAAAATATTAATTCGGTCTATTTCTTCTGCATCAATACTGGCAACCGACCAGGCCAGGGCATTTGCTTCAATTACTTCTTTTAAAATCAGTCGTTGTTTGGCCCCCACCTGTTTACTGTCATTCAACAATGGATGCTTGAAATGAGCGGGTAAGATAACCGCAGCAGCAAAAACAGGACCTGCATAACAGCCCCTGCCAGCTTCATCGCAACCGGCTTCTATTTGATTTTCCTGATAAAATGCGGGTAACATTTGGTAAAACTACTTAAACATGCATCAATTTCGAAGTTTGAGTGTTATACCTTTGCACAAAAGCACTAAAGCATGAGTTTAACAGCAGCGAAAGAAAATAAATCAGTAGCCACCTGGTTATTGATTGGAGTGGGGATGACGATTATTCAAATTGCATTGGGTGGGATTACCCGTTTAACCGGCAGTGGGTTGTCTATTACAGAATGGGATGTGATTACCGGCTCATTGCCTCCTTTGAACGAAGCGGCCTGGCTGGCAGAGTTTGATAAATACAAACAAACTCCTCAGTTTCAATTGTTGAATTTTGATTTTCAGTTATCTGATTTTAAGTTCATTTTTTTCTGGGAATGGTTTCACCGTTTATGGGCAAGATTAATAGGCCTGGTATTTGCCTTTGGGTTTATATGGTTTATTGTAAAGAAATCATTTAAAAAAGAAATGATAGGTTCTTTGCTGGTTTTATTTTTCCTGGGTGCTTTACAAGGTTTGGTTGGCTGGATCATGGTCGCGAGCGGATTAACAGGTGATGCAGTTTATGTAAAGCCCACTCGTCTGGCAATGCATTTCATTCTTGCATTGGGCTTATTAAGCTATACCTACTGGTTTGCATTGAAGCTGATTGTTCCAAAAGATCAGATAATTGCGGATAACAAAATAAGAAATATCAATCTTGTTTTAATTGGCTTATTGGTGTTACAGTTGATTTACGGGGCTTTGATGGCAGGGCATAAAGCAGCCAATGCAGCAGCTACCTGGCCAACCATCAATGGAAGCTGGATTCCAGATACCATGTTTACGCATCAGCCATTCCTGCTGAATTTTATTGACAATACCATTCTCATACATTTTATACACAGAGGATTGGCCTATATTATTTTAGGACTATTGATTTACTGGTCTCTGCAACTCTTTAAATTATCCGCAACGCCAATACTAAGCAAAGCGGCTAAATACCCTTTGATAATGGTGATAGTTCAGGTAATATTAGGAATAGCTTCCGTATTAACCAGCAGTAGTATTGTACCTGGTTCCTGGGGCGGTTTTGAATGGATGGCGCAGTTGCATCAATTAACAGGTATGTTGTTGTTACTTTCCTTAGTTACCATATTATTTCTGGTTCGGCCTAAAATTTGCTAAATTTAAAAGCAGCAGAATAAATTTAAATAGCTGCTCTAGAACTGAATGAAGCAATATCTGAAAGGCATCTGGTTTTCTTTACCCATACAACTACTGTTGTTGCATTTCAGGCGTTACCAGATATTTCTTCTTTTCTGGTATATCTTATTTGCAACAGTAGGAGGCAGTTTCATGAAAACCTTCGGAGCTCATTCCCTGTTTCTGGCGCCCGAATATTTTGGAAACATCAGCCCGCTAAGTACAGCAATTGTTGGTATTACATCCGGCGTCTTTATCATGAGCTGGAATATCACCACGTTTATTTTGCACAGTAACCGAATACAATTTCTGGCAACTACTGCGCAGCCCTTTCTTAAATATTGTATCAACAATGCCATATTGCCTATTGCTTTCCTGATATTTTATCTGATTGAAGCCTATCAGTACAGCAGAAATCAGGAATTGTTTTCAGTGAGCGATTTTGCCGGACTGGCGCTAGGATATACGGGTGGTTTTATTGTTTCCATTGCGTTTGCTTTTTTATATTTTTTTGGTGCTGATAAAACCATTTACAAAACCATTTCAGCAACCATATCAGATGCCAATAAGCGTCATGACCGCATGTCTGAAAAAAACAGGACACCTGATATTAAACAGGATATGCGGGTAGACTGGTTTTTTAGTGCTGCTTTTAAATTGCGCAAGCCAAGAAATGTAAAGCATTACAATCCTGAATTTTTAGAAGCGGTTTTTAGCAGACATCATTTTGCAGCAGTGATTGCCATTATGATTGCTTTTGTATTTCTCATTTTAGTAGGATATAGTTCAGATACCAGATTGTTTCAGCTGCCCGCAGCTGCCAGCGTTACCTTATTATTTGCCATATTAATTGCCGCAGCCGGGGCATTGACTTTGTTTTTGAAGTCCTGGAGTTTTGTGGCTTTAGTGGCGGCATATATCGTGGCTAATATTTTGTATCAGTATGAAATTCTGGATCCGCGAAACAAAGCCTATGGACTCAATTATGTAACCAAATCGGAGAGACCGGTTTATACCAGAGAATCCATTCAGGAATTGGCCGCTGCAGATTCTGTTGAGAAAGATAAAACAGCCTTTTTAAATATTCTGAATAACTGGAAAGCCAGACAGAAAGAAGAAAAGCCGATTCTATATATTATTAATACCAGCGGAGGGGGAACCAGGAGTGCCACTTTCACAATGAATACATTGCAGTATCTGGATAGTTTGATGAATGGACAACTCATGAAAAAAACCATTCTGATCAACGGGGCTTCAGGTGGTATGCTTGGCGCAGTTTATTTCAGAGAATTGTACCATGAAAAAGTAAAAGGTAAGCCCATTAATTTACAGGATAAGCAATATGTAAATAATATCTCCAAAGACTTGCTAAGCCCTTTGTTCTCTTCCTTTCTAACCCGCGACATGCTGGGTCCAGCACAGAAATTTACCTCTAATGGTTTTGTGTATGTAAAAGACCGTGGTTATGCATTTGAGGAGAAGTTAAATGAAAATACAGGAAGTGTTTTTCTTAAAACCATCGGATCTTATCAGGAGGCAGAAGCAAAAGCGCTTATTCCTTCAGTATTTTTTAATTCAGTAATTACCAGGGATGCAAGGAAAATGATTATTGCTTCCCGTCCTGTTCGATTCTTAATGCGTCCCGTTGCGGACAGCACACATATCATGCCTTTTGATGCAGATGCAGTTGACTTCAACAGTTTTCTCCGCAACCAGAACAGCAATGATATTCATTTGTTGTCTGCTTTAAGAATGAATGCTACTTTCCCTTATGTTTTACCCAATGTTTGGTTACCTACCAATCCGGTTATTGATGTAATGGATGCGGGACTAAGAGACAATTATGGGCAGGAATCTGCTTTGCGATTTATAGCTGTCTTTAAAGACTGGATACAGGCGAATACTTCCAAAGTGGTATTGATTCAAATACGAGACAGAAGTTTAAGCGACTGGGACAAGCCGTTGGAGAGTAATTCATTAATTGGATTTTTAACCAAACCCTTCCTGATACTGCAGAACAACTGGTTTAAAATGCAGGACTATTACCAGCATGATCAATTAGACTATATGCGAAAAGCCTACGGAGATAATTTTTATCGCTTTTCTTTTCAATATATACCCTCAAAATCAGAAGCGCCGGCCAGCCTGAGTTTTCACCTGACGGCTGCAGAAAAAAGAGATATTGCGGAAGCAGTGAGCAATCCTTTGAATAAAAAAGAATTTGAGCGGTTACAGAAAATGATACAAAATACAGTTGTAAAATAAACTTACTTCGCTTTAGGCTTAATTAAGCGGAATGCTTTCGGAATAATTTCAATCTTTAGTTCTTCAACTGCATCTCTGGGTTCACCATCAATATGTAGGGGCGCCAGCTTGGGATTTTTTATAGTTAGAGCCGGTGTTTGGAAATACAGAATATTTTTTGAGCTCATGTCTTCCACCAGTTGCTGTACTTTATTGTTTCCACGCATTTGACGCAGAATGGCAAAAGGCAATTTGGCTTTGTTCATTTTCTGCACAATTACAATATCCAGCAGTCCGTCGGATAAACTTGCCTGAGGCGCAATTATGGCATTATTTCCAAATTGATTGCTATTGGCAATGCTGATGAAAAAAGCATCAGTAAATACAGAGAAATTGTCCAATACAATTTCAAACTGATAAGGGTTGGCTTTAAAAAACTGGATAATACTTTGCTGGGTATAAGTAAATAAGCCTCTGGTAGATTTCTGGGCAAAATCATGTGCCACTTGTGCGTCAAATCCCATACCACTCAACATACATGCATATTCACCATTCACCGTAAATGCATCTATGTATTCTGCTTCGCCATTAAAAATAATTTCAATGGCTTTTTTCATGCTGGTAGGAATACCAGCAGCCCTGGCCAGTCCATTACCTGATCCAACAGGTATAATACCAAACTGAACCCCTGTTTCGCGTAGGGAACCGGTTACCTGATTCACGGTGCCATCGCCTCCCAGGATTACTACATCCGTAAATCCCTCTTTGGCAATATGCTCTTTCAGGTACTCGTAATTGCCTGTTGCATTGGTATTGAATACGCGGTATTCCAAGCCTTTGGCTGCAGTTACTTTTTCAACCAGTTCTCTGATCTTATCTTTTTTAGATGTACCAGAAATGGGATTGATTAAATAAATGATTTTTCTTTTCATGATGCTACACTTGGTATTGCTACCATTTCATTAATGCACTCGCCCAGGTAAATCCACTACCAAAAGCAGCTAAACATACCAGGTCTCCTTCTTTAATCAATCCTTTTTCCCAGGCTTCACACAAGGCTATCGGAATAGATGCTGCCGTTGTGTTACCGTAGTTCATTATATTATTATATACCTGATGGTCCTGTAATTTTAATTTTTGCTGAACAAACTGGCTAATGCGCAAGTTCGCCTGATGAGGAATCAGCATATTAATATCAGTTGACTGGTATCCATTTTTTTCCAGTGCTTCTACAATTACTTCCGGAAATTTTACAACCGCTTTTTTAAATACAGCAGGTCCATCCATATAAGGAAAGTTCTGTGCGTTGTCAATCATCTGATGACTCATAAACATCTGTGAGATTTCTGCCTCATCAAAATCTGCATAGTTCTTGGCACCCCAGTGATTCGCATGAGACCCCGGATTGTACATGGCTAAAATTTCAGCAGATTCTCCGTCGCTATGTAAATGGGTACTTAAAATGCCCTGACCTTCTTTTTCTGTTGGCTGCAATACCACTGCTCCCGCACCGTCACCAAAAATTACAGAAACATTTCTGCCTCTGGTAGAGAAATCCAATCCAAAAGAATGTTTTTCACTTCCAATCACCAGGATGTTTTTGTACATCCCTGTTTTAATAAACTGATCGGCAACGCTTAGCGCATATACAAATCCACTGCATTGATTTCTTACATCCAATGCACCAATCTCTTTCATCTGCATGGCTCTTTGTACCAATACACCGCAACCTGGAAAATAATAATCAGGAGATAAGGTAGCAAAAACAATAAAGTCAATATCCTGAGGCGTAATACCGGCTCTTTCAATGGCTATTTTAGCCGCTTCCACTCCCATGGTAGTAGTGGTTTCTTCCGTTCTGTGTGCGTAACGACGTTCTTTTATTCCTGTTCTTTCCTGGATCCACTCGTCGTTGGTATCCATATATTTGGTCAGATCATTATTGGTATAAACATTCGACGGAACGTACATGCCGATTCCGGCAATTTTACTCAATGGCATAGCAAACAGTTTAAAAGTTAAAGGTAAGGATTCTTCGCCGTTGGGCTGTGAAGGATCAGTTAATGATTAGTTGTTAAAAATCATTGAATGATTGTTTTGTTTGGCAACTGCATCACAGTTTTTAAAAAATCAGCTGTCTCTTTTTCAACCGAAATAATATCTTTTGATTGAATAGGCGATGCAATCACATGATTGCTCGTATTGGGTACCGGAATCATTTTTTTATTTTTTTCTTCTGTACCTACTTCTGCAAACATTTTCTTCATTGCATCCACGCTTACCACAGGATCCTGCTCTTGTTCATCTTTGTAATAATACAAGACCAGTAATGGTTGCTTCACTTTTGCAAAATTTTCCTTTGTCATGGTGGTTTCTAACAATTCTTCTAATTGTACAGTGGCTTCCAGTCTATATTTGGTATTCCAGTATTGCTGATACAAGGGATGTTCTTTCTGCACGCCCATATAGTTAGAGCCTTTTACCATACGCGCAATTTGTAATCCCCACGGATTATTTAATAACCATGCATTGGGATCTTTAATGGCAATATTGGGCGAGTATAATACCAGCCCTGCAATTTCAGGATAGATTGCAGCTAACTGCAGTGCTAATGTACCACCAGTAGAAGTGCCCATTAGTATTACCTTTTCGCCAATTTGCTTACCAATGGCATAAGCTTCTTTGGCAGATTCAAACAAGGATGCTGCAGTCATATTGATGAGGGCATCGGTAGTATCAATACCATGTTCCGATAAACGCGCTAAATACAAGTTGCATCCAAACTGTTTGGCAATTTGCTGATGCACCGGGTTGCCTTCTTCCTGACTGGCACTAAATCCATGCAGGTATACAATTGCATAGGGTGTTTTTTGTTTCACGCTATCATTTGCCCACACAATTCTAGCTTCATTGTTGGGTCGAACCTTGTGTTTCTGTTCATTTGATTGGATATACGCCTCCAGTGCCGCAGGCTCTCCGGGAATATTCGGGAGGGTTGTATTATAAACAGGGGTTTCCGGATTGGGACCAAGCAGATATACAATACCTGCCACTGCAATGAATCCTATCAACCATTTGATGATACGCATACAATTGAATTATGAATTTTTAAGAGACCATGCCCATAAAATTAATAGGGGATGTAATATCAATAATCTTATCCAGGCAATTAAAGGTGTCATCTGAAAACTACCTATAGTGAAACTTCCCACTTGAATCATATAAATATGAGCAGGAATAAAAGCAATTAATAAGGCAATGATGCCAAGAACAGAACTGTTTCGGGTTTTTGAAAAGCATAAACCAATAGCCAAAATTATTTCAGCAATACCAGCAAGTGAGTTGAGTGTATCTGCCCATTTGGCTAAATAAGGAGGAAAAAAAGGCGCATAAAAGCCTGGATTCACAAAATGATAGCTGCCAGCAAACAGGTAAAAAGCAATCAGTGTAATCAATAAAATAGATTTCATTGGCCTCTTATTGAACTAAAATTAGGCTTTATTATGCATCGGCACGGGAATCCTTAACAGAATAATGACCCATATTTACTTGCATCCCCCGCGTTAAAGCCGTACCTTTGCCGCCTAAATAAACAGTATCAAATACGTAACTTACTGATACTGAGATAAATACACAATAATGGAAATAAGAAACATTGCCATCATCGCGCACGTAGACCATGGCAAAACCACTTTAGTAGACCGAATTTTGGGTGCAACTAAAGTTTTCAGAGACAACCAGGATGCTGGTGAGTTAATCATGGATAGCAACGATTTAGAAAGAGAACGTGGTATCACGATCTTCAGTAAAAACGCTGCCGTTACTTACAAAGACTATAAAATTAATGTGATTGATACACCCGGGCACAGTGATTTTGGCGGGGAAGTAGAACGCGTATTGAAAATGGCCGATGGGGTAATTTTATTGGTGGATGCTTTTGAAGGCCCCATGCCTCAAACGCGTTTCGTATTGCAGAAAGCATTACAGTTGAACCTACATCCCATTGTAGTAATCAACAAAGTAGATAAGCCGAACTGTCGTCCGGATGAAGTTCATGATGCCGTTTTTGAATTATTCTTTAACCTGGATGCAACGGAAGAGCAATTGAATTTCCCAACTTTCTACGGTAGTGGTAAGAATGGCTGGTTCAATGATAGCTTAACACAAACAGAAGATATTTTGCCATTAATGGATGGCATCATTAAATATGTCCCTGCCCCTAAAGTGAGTGAAGGAACCCTTCAGTTACAAATTACTTCATTAGACTATTCTTCTTTCTTAGGTAGAATTGCCATTGGTAAAGTAACCAGAGGTTCTATTAAAGAAGGTCAGCAAATTGCATTGGTGCAGGGAGCAGATGGTACCGTAAAGAAAATGCGTGTAAAGGAATTGTATGTATTTGAAGGAATGGGCAAGCGCAAAGTAGCTGAAGTACGTTCAGGAGATCTTTGTGCGGTTGTAGGATTGGAAGAATTCAATATTGGAGATACCATTGCTGATGTAGAGAATCCGGAAGGATTACCCATTATCAGTGTGGATGAACCTACCATGAGCATGACTTTCAGCATTAACAACTCACCTTTCTTTGGTAGAGATGGTAAGTTTGTTACATCCCGTCACTTACGTGATCGTCTGATGAAGGAAACTGAAAAGAACCTTGCATTAAGAGTAGAAGATACAGACAGCGCCGATAGTTTCCTGGTATACGGAAGAGGTATTCTGCATTTGGGCGTATTGGTAGAAACCATGCGTAGAGAAGGATATGAATTAACGGTTGGTAATCCTCAGGTATTGGTGAAAACCATTGATGGTAAGAAGCATGAGCCTTATGAAAACCTGGTGGTAGATGTACCTTCTGAATTCAGCGGTAAAGTAATTGATTTGGTTACACAGCGCAAGGGTGAAATGCAGGTAATGGAATCCAAAGGAGAAATGCAACACTTAGAGTTTGAAATTCCTTCGAGAGGTTTGATTGGTTTGCGTTCTCAGATGTTAACCGGTACCGCAGGTGAAGCTGTTATGGCGCATCGTTTCATTGATTACAAACCATGGAAAGGACCTATTCCCGGAAGAAACAACGGTGTATTGATTGCGAAGTTTCAAGGAGTAACTACAGCCTATTCAATTGATAAATTACAGGATCGCGGATCATTCTTTGTAGATCCGGGAGATGAAGTGTATGTAGGCCAAATTATTGCTGAACATATTAAGCCAGGTGACTTAAATGTGAATGCAGTGGAAATGAAAAAACTGACCAACCACCGTGCAAGCGGAAGTGATGATGCAGTAAGAATTGTTCCAAAGCTTCAGTTTACATTGGAAGAGTGCATGGAATACATTCAGCAAGATGAGTGTATTGAAGTAACGCCTAAGAATATTCGTATGCGTAAAACCATTTTGGATGAGAACGAACGTTCTAAAGTTTCCAAGAGCATGAAATCTGAAGCAGTAGGATAATTTCCAAATACTTTTACATATTAAAAGAGCCTCCCATTGGGTGGCTCTTTTGTTTGCTATATTAAATGAAAAGTAAGAGGAAGAAGTTTTATGATTTCATAAATTCAAACTATTGTGCAATTGCATAAATCACCCTAATTTTTGTAGTGATTGCATTTTATCGAATTTAGAAGTTAATATTGGAGCTAATAAAAAATTATATTTTAACCTTAGCAAGAAAAAAAATGAAGTCTAAATTTTTATCATTAATCTTTATAGTTATTCCGGTTGTTTTTATTTCATGTAAAAAAGATATAAGTAATCTTCAATTTGAAGAAGATCCCTCAGTCATACTTATTAAAAATTCCGCTTTTCCAAGTGGAATACTTAGCTTTAAAAGCCAACAAGATTTAAACAAATTTTATTCAGAAATACAAGAGGATAAATTGAAGTTGATGAAGATTCCTAGCGAATTTATTAGCCTTTCAAAAAAACATGAAAAACTCTTATCTTCAGAATCAAATAACATAATAAAAAATACTTCAACAAGTAGCAGCTCGGACAATGTTGATGTTCAGGAATTCCTTATTGATATGGAAACCTACTTAACTCAAGATCCGACAGTTGCCAATATAGTAAATTCTAATTTAGAAGTATTAGTAAATGGCGATTTATTTTAACTTACAAGAATTGGTGTAATTCAGGTTGAGTCGGAGTATATTAATAATTTTAGAGAAATTTACCCTGCATTTGAATCAGAGATTTTATATAACCCTAACTTCAACAGTTTTCCTAATGAAACATTTTATGGCAGTAATATTTATCAAGTAAGTGATGGGATCACTAGAATTGAGACAAATATTGATCCATTTGACTTATCAAATCCTATTTTAAATACACCTGGATCTAGTGGCGGAACAATTCCATGTTCTATTATCTTTCCGAGTAACTATCAATATGAAACATATCAAACTGGCAATGATTTCAACTCAGCATATTTCAATAACTTCGATCAAAATCGTAGATTTAAGTTTGAAACATTCAGTACAAATTTCTTAGGTTTGGGAATCTTAAGAACTATTGGAATTAGGGGAAAAGTCCAGAGGAAAAGATCGTTTTTAGGAATACCTTATTGGGCAGAGAGTTATGCTGATGAAATTGTACTTGGAATTGAAAATATGGACTTGCATACTGACTATGTTATACCATCACCTTATAACTTTACAACATTACCTCAGCCCGAATTTAATAATATTATAAATTTAAAGATTGGGAATCACATCCTTGAGGCGATGGATTTAAAGCTCAATTTAAACTTTCCATTTGGGCAAAACATAAATAATTCACAAGCTAGTAGTTTTTTAAATGGCCAGCTAAACTCACTTATTAATTATCAGTTTAATGACTTATTTAAACCATTTCTTAATTCACTTATTGATAATATAGATCCAACATTTTCATCAAGATATGAGAAATACGCTAAACAGCTATCGTCAATTAAAGATAATAATAAATTACGTGTTACTGTTGCAAATGCATATAAGGAACAAGGGTATAGTAATGTTAATGTTTGGCGTTTTGATTGGAATATAGGTACACCATGGGGCAGTGGCACTACATATAGTTATGAGATGAAGTCAGGCAGTTTTACAGGAAGAGCAAGAATTGGATGCAACTGGTATGGAATTCGGATAATAAAATTATAATTCATGCGTGTTTATATTCTTTCTTTTTTATTTATTTGCTTAAATATAAACGGCGTTAGTCAAGAATTAGATACTACATCTAATAAAATTGGCATATTTCGTGTTGCGGCAAGTATACCGATTCCTATTGTTAATCTTCAATATGAAATTCCATTAAAAAAGACAGTAACCTTGTTAATAAAATCAGGTTTAAATTTCACCTTGGCTTCAAGTGCCGCATTAAATAGGGATAAAATTAGATCACAAGTAAGTTGGATTTCTTCAATAGAATCAAGATATTATTATTCTTTGAATAGACGTATTAGGAATGGCAAATCAATTAAAAATTATTCGGCTGGCTATATAGGTGTAGAACCATACTTTCGCTCTAACAGTATTGCCTCAATTAATGAGCCTAAACAAATTAATAATGGCAGTTATGGGACTTTTATTAATCTAGGATTTCAAAATCAATCTGAAAAGAATATTTATACAGCTTTTTTTATTGGTGTTGCGCCTTTTGCATTTCGTTTAGGTGAAATGAATACCACTACTGGAAAGTTGGATCGAATTTGGCTTAACTTTTCTATTGGATATGTATTTTAAAGAAATGGTTATGAGTGTTTATTATTTAATAATAATTATAATAGGATCTGGAACTCTGTATTCAAAAGGTAGACAATTACAAAAATCAATTAAAAGTAAAAACACGAATCAAATATCCATTGATTTTTTTTCCTTGTCCTTACATTGGCAATCATTGCTCTTCTAATCTATTTAAAAAAAATTCTTTCCTAGGATAATGATAAATGAAGAGCCTCCCATTGGGTGGCTCTTTTGTTTGTTACAATTCAGTTTTTAATTAAGACTTGCTGACTACAGCGTTTTCGATAACGATGGTTTCAAAGCTTACGTTATACTGTTCAGACTTCTTTGCTTTAACATCTTCAATTACAAAAGACAATTTGTTTGACTCATCTTTTGGAAACTTAAATGTCTTGTTGAAGTCTTTGTCGGAATAACTTCCTCTGAATACCAATTCATTATTGGCATCTGTAATGATCAGGGTAAAGTTGGCACCCGTTGGATTGCTGTATTTTACCTGAATAGTGTGTAGTTGGTTCTTATCAATTCCACTGTATTTTACTTCTGCATGGCTTTTAACAGATATATCATAAGCTCTTACAGGAGATACAGATGCGTTGGCAGATAAAAACATCAAGGAAGACACCACAGATCCAAAAACGATTCTCTTGACACTGGTAACGATTGTTTGCTTTTTCATACTTTTCAAATTTTACTGTGAGTAATAAATTTTTCTCAATTGGCAACAGCAAACGAAAAAGCTTAGTGTACACTATACACATTAATACCCGATTGGATAAAAGGTAACCCAGTCAAAAGGGGTTTTGAATATAAAGTATTGAAAATGAAGCGATTAAATTTCTAAATCGGCTTGTTCAACGTCTCCCAAAGCAGGTCTTTCAGTTCGGTTAGTCCCTTGTTGGTAACCGAAGAAATGAAAACATGGGGAATATCAGCCGGTAATTCCTTGCTAATGGCTTCTTTTAATTCATCGTCCAGCATATCGCTTTTACTAATGGCAATGATGAAATCTTTCTGCAACATTTCTTCATTGTAGTTCTTTAGTTCCTGACGAAGAATTTCGAATTCTTTGCGATGGTCATTGCTGTCGGCAGGAATCAGGAATAATAAAGCGGAATTGCGTTCAATATGTCTGAGGAAACGATGTCCCAATCCTTTACCTTCTGCTGCTCCTTCAATAATACCCGGTAAGTCTGCAATACAAAATGATTTTGAATCACGATAAGCAACCATGCCTAACTGAGGCGTTAAGGTAGTAAATGCGTAATTGGCAATTTTAGGTTTGGCGGCAGTAATTACAGATAGTAAAGTAGATTTTCCTGCATTCGGAAATCCCACCAAACCCACGTCTGCCAATACTTTCAGCTCAATATTTTTCCATCCTTCAATACCGGGTTCTCCGGGTTGTGCATGGTCGGGTGCCTGATTGGTTGGAGTGGCAAAATTGCTATTGCCCAATCCGCCTCTTCCTCCGCGCATCCAGATATATTCCTGTCCGTCCTCTAAAATTTCTGCTTCAATCTTGCCGGTTTCTTCATCACGGGCAACTGTACCCAGTGGTACTTCTATGATAATGTCTTTTCCGTCTCTGCCGGTACAATTGTCTTTGCTACCGTTCTCACCGTTTTCGGCCAATACATTCTTGAAATAACGCAAGTGCAAAAGTGTCCAGAGATTGCGGTTCCCTTTTAAAATAATATGTCCGCCTCTGCCGCCATCGCCACCGTCCGGGCCGCCCATGGCAGTTAGTTTGTTGCGCATAAAATGCCTTACGCCTGCACCACCGTGACCACTGCGCGCAAAAATTCTGATATAGTCTATAAAGTTATTCCGTTCCGACACTTGTATAATTTAAGTGCAAAGATACAACATTGAAATTTGGTCTATTTTTTCATTGCATTCCAGGTGCTGTAAAGGGTTTCCTGTTTAGGTCGATCTGTAGGAACAGATCTGAGGGGTTCGCAGGGTTCCCAGAATTCCTGCATTTCTTTGGGTAGCTGTTGGTAGAGTGCTGTGCCTTTTGTTTTCCAGGCAATCATTTCATCTGAAACGGCTTTGATGATTTTTGCCGGGTTACCGGCAATTAAAGAACGGGCAACAAAATGTTCATCGGCTTTAATAAAACTCATGGCACCAACAATGCATTCATCCTCCAGTACTACATTGTCCATAATAACCGAATTCATGCCCACCAGACAATTGCGGCCAATGGTGGCTCCATGAATTACCGCACCATGCCCAATATGGGCATTCTCTTTTAATAATACGGTGGTGCCCGGAAACATATGCAGGGTACAGTTCTCCTGCACATTGCAGCCGTCTTCAATAATGATGGCACCCCAATCACCCCTGATAGCGGCTCCGGGTCCTATGTACACATTCTTTCCAATAATTACATTGCCTGTAACAGCAGCCTGTGGATGTACAAAGGAACTCTCGTGAACAACCGGTATAAATCCTTTAAAAGAATAAATCATAATGATGCTTTTACAACAGGCTTTCCTGTTCTGAAACAATTTCCCTTAAAGTAAGACACCAGCTCATGGTGCTGATTGGTAATGGCAATCTGATACAAACCCGTTGATCTTCCGTTGTGTAATTCTTTTGCTTCTGCAATCAATGTATCACCTACATGCACGGGTTTTAAAAAATTGATAGAAGTATCTAATGCCACCGATAAATTATTTCTATTGTTGCAGGCAAAGGCAAATGCACTGTCTGAAAAAGCAAAAGCAATGCCACCGTGTACAATGCCCAATCCATTCATCATTTCGGGTCTTACCTGCATTTTAATTTTGCTGTATCCTTCCTGTATTTCTAATACTTCTATGCCTAACCATTGTGAAAACAAATCTGCTTTCATCATTTCTTCTACAATATGTTGTGGTGTCATGGCTTTTGTTTTACAGGTTTAATATCCTTTGTATTGGGGTGCCCGCTTGGCTAAAAAAGCATCAACGCCTTCTTTGAAATCTGCTGTTGCTGCTGCTTTTTGCTGCAACTCGTCTTCCAATGCCAACTGTGATTGTATAGTATTGGTAGCGCTGGCATTCAATGCCTGTTTAATATAACCCAATGCTTTGGTAGGCATGGTTGCCAGTTGTAGTGCCAGTTTTTTACTTTCTGTTTCAAAAACTTCCTCCTCAAATACTTTATACAACATGCCCATTTGCAAAGCTTCTGCTGCAGACACTTTGTCTCCCAGCATCATCAGCGCACTGGCTCTTTGAAATCCGATCAATCTGGGCAAAGTGAATGTGCCACCACTATCAGGTATTAATCCGATCTTGGAAAATGCCTGAATAAAGGATGCACTTGATTTGCTTACAACAATATCGCAGGCAAAAGCAATATTGGCGCCTGCTCCGGCTGCAACCCCGTTTACAGCAGCCACTACCGGCTTCTGAATTTCCCTTAGTCTTTGTACAATCGGATTGTAGTGTTCACTTAAAATTCTTTGCATGCCTGGTCCTTCCGGATCTACCACTTCTGCCAAATCCTGTCCTGCACAAAATCCTTTTCCGGCACCAGTCAGATAAATAGCCCTGATATTTTCTTCACTGGCACATTCATCTAATATAGCCTGCAACTGCAATGCCATGGCTCTGTTGAAAGAATTTAATTTGTCAGGTCGGTTCATCGTAATGAAAGCGACACCAGACTCAACACTAAATAATATTGCATCCATAAAAAAACTTTAATGGCATTTAAAATAATCAAAAGGTTCCTTGCACTCTTCGCATTTAAACAAAGCTTTACAAGCCGTACTTCCAAATTGTGATACCAATACGGTATGGGTGGATTGACATTGCGGACAGGGTACAACCAAATCTTCCAGGTAAGCAGCGTCTATACTTTTTCCCACTGGGGGAGCAATGCCGTAGGCTTGTAATTGCTGCTTTCCTTTTTCTGTCATCCAGTCGGTGGTCCAGGCCGGTGATAAAATGGTTTTGATAATCGGTTCATAGCCTGCTGCCATCAAAGCCATTTTAATTTGCATGGCAATCATGTCCATGGCCGGGCAACCTGTGTAAGTAGGGGTAATGGTAACCTTCACCTGCTTGCCTTCAACAGCAACAGCTCTGATCACCCCCAAATCTACCACAGACAATACGGGCACTTCCGGATCCATAACGGTTTCCAGAATTTGCCATATTTCGGCATGTTGAGTTGTGGCTGAATTTACCATTCGCTGTTGGGATAAGCTCTTTGTAAATATTGCATTTCTGCCAGAATATATCCTAAGTGTTCTGTATGCATGCCTGTGGCACCTCCTTTCTGTACAAATGTTTTGGCAGGAATAACCAGGCCTGCTTCTTCAAAAATGGCTGAAACTTTTTGGTTCCAGGCAGTCTGAATGGCAGCATAGTTCAGGCAAGCAGCAGTAGCATATTCAGGTTGAATAAACAACTCGCCAGTAAAAGCCCAGATAGCATCAATGGCATTTTGCATGCGACGCTTGCTTTCTTCTGTTCCATCGCCCAGACGCAATACCCAATCCTGACTCCACTTTACATGATAGCTAATTTCCTTGATGGATTTTTCTGCAATAGCAGCAACTTGTGGATCTTCGTGTTTCAATAACTGCGTGAACAATTCCAGTTGAAACTGACTCAGCAAAAACAAACGCAAACTGGTTTGTGCCCAGTCGCCATTGGGTATTTCTGTAATCAATAAGTTTTTAAACTCAACTACATCTCTTAAATACGCCAGACTGTCTTCGGTTACGGGCAAACTAATGTCCTTGCCTGTTTGTGTAAGTTCAATCTTGTCTGTATGCTGGTTAATCAGTTCAGCAGCATGCTGGTATAAGTTTCTTGCCTGTCCAATATAGTCCAGCGCAATATTGGTTATGGCAATATCCTGTTCTAATATAGGTCCATGTCCGCACCATTCACTGTTTCTGTGTCCAATAATCAATGCATTGTCTGCAAGGTGAAGTAAAAAATCTATCTCGTTTTTCGTAGTTGCCATTACATGTATTTTACTTCATCAGGTAAATCATAAAATGTGGGATGTCGGTACGCTTTATCGTTGGCAGGATCGTACAATGCTTCTGCTTCATCCGGATTGCTGGCATGAATATGCTTGCTTTCTACTACCCAGATGCTAACCCCTTCCATTCTGCGGGTGTACACATCTCTTGCATTTTCAATGGCCATGGCAGCGTCGGAAGCGTGTAAGCTACCTACATGCTTATGATCCAGGCCTTGTTTACTGCGAATGAACACTTCCCATAAAGGCCATTCCGCCTTATTGGTTTGCTGGGTAGAAATATCAGCGGCTCCGTTTTTGCTTTCGCCGTAGTCGCCGTAATAAAGTTTATTTATTTGGAAGCTCATTTTCTCTGATTTATGGTTTTAAAAACACGCTACTTATTTATCAAGCTCATACTTATTTGCTAAGTGCAAACTAATGATGGTTGCTAAAGGGTTAAGCCGCTGCCTGTTTTTGTTTGGCTTTTTTATTGGCATAGGCCAATGCTGCGTCTCTTACCCATGCACCTTCTTCCCAGGCTTTTTTACGCGCATCCAGTCTTTCCTTATTGCAGGGTCCATTTCCTTGTACTACTTGCCAGAACTCATCCCAATTGATTTCACCAAAATCATAGTGTCCTCTTTCCTCGTTCCACTTTAGGTCCTTATCGGGTAAAGTAAAGCCCAGTACTTTTACTTGCTCTGCACAAACGTCTACGAATTTTTGTCTGAGTTCATCGTTGCTGAAACGTTTGATTTTCCATTTCATGCTTTGAATGGTATTAGGACTTTCATCGTCTTTAGGGCCGAACATCATCAGGCTGGGCCACCACCAGCGGTTGATGGCATCCTGTGCCATTCTGCGTTGCGCTTCTGTTCCCTTGCTTAATACATATAGAATCTCAAAACCCTGACGCTGATGAAAACTTTCTTCTTTACAAACCCTTACCATGGCGCGGGCATATGGACCAAAACTGGTTCTGCAAAGCGGCACCTGGTTCATGATGGCTGCACCGTCTACCAACCAGCCAATTACGCCCATATCTGCCCAGCTTAAAGTTGGATAGTTAAAGATGGAAGAGTATTTGGCTTTACCGGTATGCAATTGTTCATACATCTGATCCCGGGTGATACCAAGGGTTTCAGCCGCACTATATAAATACAAACCATGTCCTGCTTCGTCCTGTACTTTTGCGAGTAGAATTGCTTTTCTTCTTAAAGATGGGGCACGCGTTATCCAGTTCCCTTCGGGTAACATGCCAATGATTTCGCTGTGCGCGTGCTGACTGATCTGTCTGATCAGGGTCTGACGATACTTCTCAGGCATCCAGTCTTTTGGCTCAATTCTTATTTCACGATCAACCTTGTCCTGAAAGATTTTTTCAAAGTCTTGTTCCATAATTTTTTATTTAACATCAAAGTCAATGAATACATTTTCTGTTCTCGGATGAGACTGACAGGTTAAAATAAACCCATGCTCTATCTCTTCCTGTTCCAATCCATAGTTCACATCCATGTCTACTTCGCCTTCTATTAATTTTGCTTTGCAGGTACAGCATACACCGCCTTTGCAGGCATAGGGAAGATCAGCACCATTTTTTAAGGCGGCATCTAAAATGCTTTCTCCTTCAAAGCTAAGATCAAAGGCGAAAGTGATTCCATCCTGTTTAACGGTGATATGGCTTTTTACCTCTTTGCCCGCATTCGTTGAATCAGTTGTTTTTTGCTTCGCCTTTGCTCCGGTAGTAAACAATTCAAAATGAATTTTCTTTGCATCTACTCCACTCTCTTCCAATGCCTGTTTTACACCGAAAATCATTTCTTCGGGACCGCATAAAAAATAGGCAGCTACTTTATCAGGCTGTAACAATGTTTTACAAAGTTGCTGGCATTTTTCCTGATCAATTCTTCCGAAATGAATAGGTGCATCTGTTTTCTCACGGGATAAAATATACACGATGCTGAATCGGCCCATGAACTTATTCTTCAAAGACTCCAATGCCTCTTTAAATATAATGCTGTGCCGGTTCCTGTTTCCATAGATTAATGTGAAGCTGCTATCCGGTTCGGTAAGCAATGTGGTTTTGATAATGGAAAGAATAGGAGTAATGCCACTTCCAGAAGCGAATGCCACATATTGGTTTTTTGTAGCAGGATTAAGTGGGGTAAAAAACTTTCCCTGCGGAGGCATTACTTCCAAAGCCATTCCCTTTTTTAATGACTCATTGGCCCAGGTAGAAAACAAACCTCCGCTCACCTTTTTAATGGCTACTCTTAATTCATTATCGAGTGGACTGCTGCAAATGGAATAAGACCTTCTGGCTTCTTCTCCGTTGATCTGGTGTTTAAGGGTTATATATTGTCCCTGTGTAAAACTGAAATTTTCCTGCAGGGAAGCCGGCACATCAAATGCTACAGAAACACAGTCGGCTGTTTCTTGCTTTACTTCTTTAACGGTCAGTGTTTCAAACTTAGTCATTCTTTAATCCTCCTACCAAAATGGTAATCATATTACTGGTTAGTGCTGCTGCATCAATTTTCTGTGTGGAACGATGCCAGCTTTCAATGCCTCCAATGGCATGAAGTATAATTAAAACGGCTGTTGGAGCATCAATGGCTTTGATTTCCTTATTTCTGATGCCCGCTTCTATAATGGCGGCAAAACGCTTGCGATACATTCTTCGCTGGTTCTGAAAATTAGAAAGGTAAGGATCCGATAAATGTTTCCATTCTCTGTCGCTTACATATACTTCCTCATAATGATTAATCATTTCATTGATATGGAAACGAACCAGCTCCTCCACTTTGGCAATGGAATTGGTTTTCTTAGACTCTACTTCGTCCATATGATGCATGAAACGATTGGCCACACCAAAGCAGAGTTCATGTAATAATTCTGTTTTGGATTTAATATGGTTATACAGGCTGGCAGCTTCTACGCCTACAGCTTCTGCTAAGTCGCGCATGCTGGCAGCTTTAAATCCTTTTTCTCTGAATAAGGAAGCAGCTTTACTAACGATTACCTCTTTACGGCTGGTGTTTTTTTCTATTTTTATTCTGGCCATGGTACGAAGATAATATACTAACATGTGTTAGCAATGATTTGTCTAAAATTATCTTCTCCTGTTAGTTTATTGCCTCAACTGCTTATTTGGGGGGATTCGCCGATAAACCATTAATTTCGCAGCCGTATCTTAAATTATAATTATGTCTTTAGTTGTTGTTGGATCCATGGCTTTTGATGCCATTGAAACCCCATTTGGTAAAAGTGATAAGATTATTGGCGGTGCAGGTACTTATATTGCCTGGTGCGCTTCTAATTATACACCTGTTAAACAGATTTCTGTGGTGGGTGGCGATTTTCCTCAGGAAGAACTGGATAGCCTTACCGAAAGAAATGTTGACCTGGAAGGGGTTCAGATTAAAAAGGATGAAAAGACTTTTTTCTGGAGTGGCCGTTACCATATGGACATGAATACCCGAGATACTTTAGATACCCAGCTGAATGTATTGGGAGATTTCCAGCCCATAGTTCCGGACAGCTATCAGGATTGCGAGTTTTTGATGCTCGGCAATTTAGCTCCCTCCGTACAAAGAAGTGTAATTGAGCAGCTAAAAAACAGACCGAAGCTGATTGTAATGGATACCATGAATTTCTGGATGGAAATTGCCATGGACGACCTGAAGCAAACATTGGCGATGGTAGACTTACTGATGGTGAATGATAGTGAAGCCCGTGAATTAAGTGGTGAATATTCATTGGTTAAAGCGGCAGCTAAAATCATGAAAATGGGTCCTAAATATTTAATTATTAAGAAGGGGGAGCACGGGGCGCTTTTATTCCACGGCAATCAGGTGTTTTTTGCACCGGCTTTACCGCTGGAAGAAGTGTTTGATCCAACAGGTGCAGGGGATACATTCGCTGGTGGATTCATAGGACATATTGCAAAAACCAAAGACATTTCTTTTGAGAACATGAAAACAGCCATTATCGTGGGTAGTGCAATGGCTTCTTTCTGTGTAGAAAAATTTGGAACCCAGCGTTTAAGAGAAATCAACAAGGCAGATATTGATTCCAGACTGGATGAGTTTGTTCAACTGGTTAATTTTGATATTGAGTTGGGCAATTAATTGAATATATATTAACGGGCCTTCCAGATTTGGAAGGCCTTTTTTGTATAACCAAAACCCCGAGAGGGAAGGAGAATTAAAAAATGAAAGTAGCTGTTGTTGGCGCAACGGGTTTAGTAGGAACCAAAATGTTGCAGGTATTGGCTGAAAGAAATTTTCCGGTTACTGAAATTGTGCCGGTAGCATCTGAAAGATCTGTGGGTAAGGAAGTTAGCTATAAAGGGAAAGCATATAAAGTAGTAAGTATGGCGGATGGTATTGCTGCAAAACCTGCCGTAGCCATTTTTTCTGCTGGTGGCAGTACTTCTCTGGAATGGGCTCCTCAATATGCAGCAGCTGGAATTAAAGTTATAGATAACTCTTCTGCCTGGAGAATGGATCCCACAAAGAAACTGGTTGTTCCTGAGGTTAATGCTTCGGCCTTAACTGCAGAAGATTTTATTATTGCCAATCCCAATTGCTCAACCATTCAGATGGTGGTTGCCCTACAGCCGCTTCATTCAAAATATACCATTAAGCGTGTGGTAGTAAGTACCTATCAAAGTGTAACTGGTACTGGAAAAAAAGCGGTAGACCAATTGTTTAATGAGCGCAAAGGAGTGGAAGGTGAAATGGCTTATAAATATCCCATAGATTTAAATGTAATTCCTCAGATTGATGTTTTTCTTGACAATGGATATACCAAGGAAGAAATGAAAATGGTATTGGAAACCAAGAAAATCATGCAGGACGATTCTATTCGTGTAACGGCTACAACGGTTCGCATTCCTGTTATTGGTGGACATAGTGAATCTGTGAATATTGAATTTGCCAATGAATTTGATGTAGCTGAAGTAAAAGCATTATTGGCAACTGCTCCGGGTGTTATTGTGCAGGATGATCTGCCCAATCAGATTTATCCAATGCCATTATGGGCACATGAAAAAGACGAAGTATTTGTAGGCAGAATCAGAAGAGACGAAACCCAGGAGAAGACCCTGAATATGTGGATTGTAAGCGATAACCTAAGAAAAGGTGCGGCTACCAATGCTGTTCAGATTGCTGAATACATGGTTGCCAACGGCCTGTTATAAATTTTGCTGAATGCGCAGATTCCGATTACTATGGTTTTGCCTGCTGTTAGTGTGTATGGGTTGTGGTACCCGTTTGTTTACTTATCAATCAAGTGAAACAGGAAATAAAACTGGATCAAAGATTACAGGTGAACAATTCTATCAGCAGGCAATGACCATGCAATGGAAGCAACGGGATTCTTTTGCATTTGCTGCTGTCATGACTGGAAATATTCCTTCATTTTTAAGAAGGGCAGAAGCAATTCATGTAAGTGCGCTTGATTCTGCAACTGGCAAAACGAATAAGGCAACCTATTTTGTCATGCCGGATTACCTAAGTATTGGAACGGATGACAACTGGGCCAGAATTCCACTAACACCCATCACAGCACAACGTATTGCTGATAGCTTTCAGTGCTTTCTTCCTACACGCAAAATGGTGAATGATATTCATGCAGCTGCCAAAGTAAAACTGGCACCCATGCCCATGTATATTTATCGAGACAGTTCAATAACCATGTGGCAGCACCATTTAATGATTGAAGGTCAGCGAAAAGGTCAAGAGGGCTTAATCAGTGGGATCAAAAAAGATGTTGTGATTTCAGATCTGCTTACGCGTTCTGCAAAACAGCATCGGGTTGCCATTTATGGCTGGCATCAGTTGAATGGAAAACCCATACAGCCTTTGTATACGGGTCATGTAGACTGGTATGCAGACTATAGTCATGGTATTCGTATGATAGCCAGAAGAATTAAAGTAAATGGACAGTGGATGGATTATACAGATATCATGAAACACCCGGTTTACAGAAAGTTGTTATCTGATGAGGAGTTTGGGGATGTGTTCAGATATTGATTATTTTAGGGAAACAATTGAGATTACAATTTATGCGTGCATATATTTACCTGGCAGGATTGTTGTTTTTTCTGAGTTGTAAAAACCCTGTAGAGGAAACAGTGGTTAAGAATGATACAACAGTTATTAAAAAGGATACGATTGCTGAAAACAGAATCAGTCCTTCATCCAAACCTATAGCTACCTATAATGTTCCGGTAGATGATGGCATGGGCAATATGAATAACTGGAAATTTTCGGTAAATATTTACGAAACTTCTAAAACCTTTGAGTACAAAGTTAATATTCAATACAAGGAGATAAGATCCTCTGAGATTGTGCAAATTCCCAACTTTAATATATTACCTGTGGTTGCCATTCAGCCAGGTAAAAATCCTATGTCCTGCATCATTGGATTCAACGACGCCAAAGGGGAGTTCAAAGATTATATTCAGGTTAGCGTTTCCAACGATCAATTGAAATTCAAGAAGATTAACAATTACAAAGTTCGTAAGTACAGTACACCTGTTAATTAGTCTTCCATCCCCCGGTTCAAAAATTGTAGCAGGGGCTTCATGGTTGCAAATGCAGTCACTATCTTTTTTACTAAATCTTCCTGTGTCAGTTCTGCATCGCTGATGGGAACAGATACAATGAAATTTTTTAATTTAATGTATTCAATGGCAGGATTATCTTTTTCATAACCCTTGGGTTCTCTGATAAGCGACATGCCTTCTTCTCTGGACAAATCTCCAAATAGCTTTTTGAAATTTTTATTGCCAAGGATACCCTTGAATTCTTCCCAGTTATAATCTATTTCCTGCCTTACTTTTTTAATCTGATCGGGTTCTCCCCCGTATAAACCGCCCCCAATAAAGCTTTTACCTCCTGGCTCACAATGAAAATAATATCCAGCCATCCAGGATTTTTTTCCTCCTTTTACAAAATAGGCTGCCATATTGGTTTTATATGGATTCTTGTTTTTACTGAAACGAACATCACGATTGATTCTGAAAATACAATCCTTATAGGTAAGCAGTGAAAGTTCCTTATCAAAATCGTTCACTTTTGCCAGTATTGCATTAACCAGTTCAATGAAATCTGATTTTGCGTTTTCATAAACAGTACGATTTTCATTGAACCATTCACGACTATTGTTCTTTTTTAACTGAGTTAAAAATTGCAGTGTTTTTTTATTCAACATTATTGTCCATTAATCAATTCTATAAATTCCTGTTCCGTAATAACTTTTATGCTATTGATCTTTTTTGCTTTCTCCAGTTTGCTGCCGGCATCTGCACCAACTACCAGGTAATTCAATTTACTGCTAACGCCACTTAATATAATACCTCCAGCAGCTTCTACTTTTGCTTCTGCTTCTGATCTTTTTAATTGCTCTAAAGTGCCGGTAAACAAAAAGCTCTGTCCTTGAAGGCTTCCATCGGCACTCACTTCTTTTTTAATATTTACCAGCTGCAACCCCAGTTTTTCCAAGTCTTTCAGCATTTGCAGGTTCTGGGTGTTTGAAAAAAAGTGTTGAATGCTTTTGGCAACTTTTACACCTACATCTTCTAATTCTAACAAGTCAACTTCTGTTTTGTTGGCAAATTCCATCAGGTGATTTACAGCGTTGGCCAATGTTTTGGCGGTGGTTTCCCCAACAAATCGAATCCCTAGTGCATAAATCAATCGATACAGGGGTTGTTGTTTACTGGCTTCAATGGCAGCGCGCAGATTGTCCAGGGATTTTCTTCCAAATCCGTCCAGGCTTGCTATGGAAAAATAATCCAGTTGATAAATACCCGGAATATCTTTCAATAAGCCAAGTTCATAAAATTTACGAACATTGGCTTCTCCCAGACTTTTGATATCCATGGCATCTTTGCTCACGAAATGGATTATTTTTTCTACTACCTGTGCAGTGCATTCAATATTAATACAACGCCAGACTGCTTCACCTTCTTCTTTAAATAATTCACTGTTACAAACCGGACAGTTTTTAGGAAACAGAATCATGGCTTCATTTCCATTTCTTAATTCAGGCAAACTTTTTACAATCTGAGGAATCACATCCCCGGCTCTTTCAATTAATACCTGATCTCCTATGCGTAAATCCTTTTGCTGAATATATTCTTCATTGTGAACAGAAATGCTGGATACGGTAACCCCTCCCAGATAAACAGGCTTCAGTTTGGCTACTGGTGTTACAGCGCCTGTTCGCCCTACCTGAAATTCCACATCCAATAGCTCTGTGGTTGCCTGTCTGGCTTTGAACTTGAACGCTATGGCCCATCTTGGGTGATGAGATGTCATGCCCATTTTTTCCTGTAAACTCAGTTCATTTACTTTAATGACCATCCCATCAATTTCATAAGGCAGGTCATCCCTGGTTGCTTCAAAAGAGAGACAATAATCAATTACGCCCTCAATCCCTTTTACTATATTTTTTTCTTTTTGAGGAGATCGGAAACCCATATCCCATAACAAAGAAAGGCTGCCACCGTGTGTTTCCAAAGCTGTATCGTGCTGATTGCTCAAATGCGTTACATAACTGATATGATACAAAAAAGCATCCAGGTTTCTTTCCGCAACTTCTTTGGGATCTTTCATGCGCAGGCTTCCGGAAGCTGCATTTCTTGGATTGGCCAATGGGCTCAATCCTTTTGCAATCAGTTTCTGGTTGTATTGGTCAAAAGCAATTTTGCTCATGATGACTTCCCCTCTGATTTCAATTTGCTGAATGCCTCTGGAAGAAAAAGGAGCATAAATAGGGATGGATTTAATCTGCTTTATATTATTGGTAATATCTTCTCCTGCAACACCATCCCCTCTGGTAACCGCACGAACCAGTAAATCATTTTCATAATAGAGTGAAATGCTGGCCCCGTCAAATTTGGGTTCAATACAATATTCAAGCAAGTCGGTGCCACTTAATTCCCTGGCTTTTCTATCGAAGTCTTTCAGGTCATCTGCATTGTAACTATTATCCAGACTCAACATGGGAACCAGGTGAGGGGTAGTTACGAAGTTCTGGTTCAAACTACTGCCCACTCTTTGTGTGGGAGAGTCCACACTAATCAGATCTGGATTCGAATGCTCTATTTTTACAAGTGCCTGATATAAAATATCGTATTCGTAATCTGCCAGCAATGGGTCATTCAATACATAATAGCGATATTCATGAAATCTCAGCACTTGCTTCAAAAGGGTCAAGTCAATATTGCTTGTCTTGCTGTTAAGCCCTGTTAGAATATCCCTGGTTTGTTCCTGTAAAACTTTCGTCTGATCTGCGGTGTACATATTGCGTCTTAAGCTGTAAAGATAGAAATTACCCAACAACCCTTAACTTTGTGTACTAACTACGCAATTGCCGGAGATTACTCCAAACGCTTGGCCATATGAAGAAGAATTCCGTTAAAGCGGTACATAGTTTAGTGGACACTTATCCCAAAGTTCCATTAACCGTGGACTGTGTCATTTTTGGTTTTGAAGAAAGTAAGCTTAAAGTCTTGCTTATCAAAAGTGATTTGTCTATTTATCAGGGTAAACTTTCTCTTCTGGGGGATTTTGTTAAAAACAACGAAGATCTGGACGATGCAGCTTACAGAATCCTGAAAGAAAGAACTGGTATGACCAATGTGTTTCTTGATCAGGTAAAGGTGTTTGGTAAGCCCGACAGGCACCCGGGAGGCAGAGTAATTACAATAGCTTACTGCTCACTATTAAATATTCAGCATCATGCATTGAATATTCATGAAAATGAGTTGGATTGGTACGATTATGAATCGCTCGAAGACATGGCTTTTGATCATAAGCAGATTGTTGATGAATGCCATAGCTGGCTGCAAAAACGGATTCAGGAACACCCATTGGGCTTTAATTTATTACCCGATAAGTTTTCACTTCGTGAGCTTCAAAACTTATACGAAGCTATTCTCGGCGTTTCATTGGATAGAAGAAATTTCCGAAAGAAGTTTGCTTCCATGGATTTGCTTATCGACACCAATGAAATGGAGCAGGATGTATCACACCGTCCAGGTAAACTATACCAGTTCAACTTTACCAAGTATGAAAAAAAGAAAAGAAAGTGGATTGGAATTGATTTTTAGCTAATCTGCTAATGTTCCTTTACTTTTACTTAAACAGTTTGGTATGTTATATTCAATGACTGGTTATGGCAGAGCAGAACAAGCCATAGGGGACAAGAATTTTTTAATTGAAATCAAGTCTTTAAACGGAAAGCAGTTCGATTTGCGTCTGAATATTCCTGCTTTGCTTAAACCCTATGAATTTGATGTAAGGAACTTACTGAACGAAGGATTGCAAAGAGGTAGTGTTGAATGTAATATTACCATTAAACTAAATGGGGCCAATAAGCCAGTTACCATTAATACTGATTTGGCGAAAGCTTATTTTCAGCCTGTATCTCAACTGGCGAACGAGTTAGGTCTGGCAACAGGCGATATTCTGAGTACCATATTGAAATTACCCGATGTAATTACCCCATCCACTGAAATGCTTTCTGAAGCAGAGTGGAGTCATTTTGAAAATCTTTTGAAAGAAGCCATTGCCCAGCTGAACAATCATAGAAAGGAAGAGGGTAAATCCATTGAAGCTGATTTATTGGTCAGACTAAAAAACATAGAAGAACAACAACAACTTATTACAGAGCTGGAGCCACTTCGCAGAACCAAAATCAAAGAGGGTTTAATAAAAGTGCTGGAAGAAAATGTGGGTAAGGAAAACTACGATCCCAACAGATTGGAGCAGGAATTAATTTATTACATAGAAAAAATAGATATCAGCGAAGAGCAGGTTCGCCTGAATAATCATTGTGCCTATTTCAGAACCGTATTAAATGAAAGCGGTATTTCAAAAGGCAAAAAATTGTCTTTCATATTGCAGGAGTTTGGAAGGGAAATTAATACAACGGGTTCTAAAGCCTACGATGCCACCATGCAAAAAGCGGTTATTTTAATGAAAGACGAACTGGAGAAGGCAAAAGAGCAAATTTTGAATGTTTTATAGATTCGGCACAGTCTGTATCTTTGATAATATGGATTTAGCGAAAACTTTTCTGGTAGCAGGTTTGGCATTCATGCTTTTGAGCAGTTGCCAATCGAATGGGGTCTTCGAAAAAGTAGCTTTTTTTCAAAAACACGAATGGGCGGCCAGCAACCAACCTGAATTTCAGTTTGCG
Organism: uncultured Sediminibacterium sp.; assembly: GCA_937907555.1. GTDB lineage: Bacteria > Bacteroidota > Bacteroidia > Chitinophagales > Chitinophagaceae > Sediminibacterium. The sequence goes on along the minus strand of CALEST010000129.1, from coordinate 13,513 downwards.
GTAACCGATACCACTGCGCTCTATCATATTTATGCAGTTATAAGACATGAAGACGCCTATCGGTATAATAATCTTTGGGTTCATTTCTCTACACAATCACCCGGAGATTCAGCTAAAAAACAATTAATCAATTTGCGCCTGGCAGACAATCGCAGAGGTTGGCTGGGAACAGGGATGGATGATGTTTTTGATCATCGTATCCGCCTTACACAGGCACCTATTCAATTGAAATCCGGAACCTATAAATTCTCCCTTCAGCAAGCTATGCGGGAAGATCCATTACCCTATATGCTGAACGCAGGTATACGGGTTGAAAAAGTTGCCAAATGAAAACGCTGAAGCCACCTAAACTGGGTTTTGTAACTTTTGTGTATTGGTTTTTACTTCTATACATGATTGCAGCGCTTGCCTGGTGGTTCATTGCATTGGAAAACCAAAATGGTATTTTAGCAGAGATAAGAATTTCAGAAATTTACAAAGATGATCCTGAATATTTAACTAAGCTCGCGCGTATTGAAGAACTACGCAAAAGAAAAACGGCTCAGTATGTTGGGGAAGGACTAACATTTCTTGCTTTAATTTTAGTAGGCGCTGTTTATGTATATCGGGCTACCCGTAGACAACTTAAGTTTTCTGCACACCAGCAGAACTTTATGATGGCTATTACGCATGAACTAAAAACGCCGATTGCGGTTACTCAGTTAAATTTGGAAACCCTGCAGCGAAGAAAACTAGAGGAAGACAAGCAGCAAAAACTAATTGCGAACACCTTACAGGAAGCCAACCGATTGAATGCTTTGTGTAATAATATTTTATTTACTTCTCAGTTAGATGCAGGAGGGTATAAAGTTAATTTTCAGCTTATTAACCTTACAGATATTGCCGAGACTTGCGTGGATGATTGCAAAAGCAGATTTCCTGAACGGGAAATCACGGATGCAATTGAAGAAAATATATTCATTGAAGGCGATCCCTTTTTACTGCAAATGCTACTGAATAATTTGCTGGAAAATGCAATTAAATATGCCCCTAAAAACCTGCCTATTCATGTTACATTGGTTAAAAATACCAGTAAGACCTGTTTGGCTGTTGCAGATTTAGGTCCTGGAATTAACGACAATGAGAAGAAAAGCATTTTTGATAAATTTTACAGGAGCGGGAGTGAGAATACCCGGAAGGCACAGGGAACCGGATTGGGCTTGTATCTCTGCAAAAAAATTGTTGAAACCCATAATGGCTACATTTCTGTGACAGATAATCAGCCAAATGGAAGTATTTTTAAGGTCACATTTAAATCGTAATAATGGCAACAGATAAAGCAAATATTCTCATTGTTGAAGATGAATTGAATTTGCATGAAGCTTTAAAGCTTAATCTGGAAATGGAGGGTTATGAAGTGACTTCTGCTTTTGACGGTAATGAAGCGCTAAAGAAAGTAGAAAACGCCTATTTCGATTTAATTATAATGGACATCATGCTTCCCGAACTGGATGGAATCAGTGTTACGGAGAGCATTCGTGTACACAACAACGAAGTTCCCATCTTGATGCTGAGTGCTAAAAACACACCCGCCGACAAAGTGCTCGGATTAAAAAAAGGGGCCGATGACTATTTAACCAAACCCTTTAACCTGGACGAATTACTAATCAGGGTTTCAAAGTTGATTGAAAAGAACAAGCGTTTACAAGTGAAGGAATCCATAGGGGATCAATATAAATTCGGAAACAACCTGATTGATTTTAAAGCACAGGATGCCGTTACCTGGAACGGTCAGCACGTAGATTTAAGTAAGAAAGAAGCCATGCTATTAAAACTCTTGATAGAAAATAAAGGAGAAGTGGTTACCCGCGAAAAGATCTTACAGGTTGTATGGGGATACAATGTTTATCCTACTACCCGGACCATCGATAATTTTATTCTCAGCTTCAGAAAGTATTTTGAAGAAGATAGCCGCAATCCCGTTTATTTTCACTCTGTCCGTGGTGTTGGCTACAAATACACCGATTAATTTTATTGGCAATAATCAATAGGGTTTTTTCGTTTAAGGGGGTACAAAATCGTACCCATGTCATTATCCTCTATTGTAGATTTTCTTGAACCGATTAATCTTGCAGAAATTTCATTGGATGAAGGTTTCAAAGACACACAAATCGGGAAACATATCCTGGCTTTTGAAGAGGAGTTACCCGATATCAGTGAAGCTGATCTGGTGATTGTGGGTTGTGGTGAAATGAGGGGTATGGGCATGCAGTATACCAATACGAGTGCACCCAATAAAGTAAGGACCCAGTTTTACAAATTGTACTATTGGCATTCAGAAGTTTCCATTGCCGATTTGGGAAATATTAAAACCGGAGCCAGCCTTGCCGATAGTTATGCTGCGGTAAAAATGGTAGTAAGTGAATTGATTCAGATGGGTAAAAAAGTACTGATTCTGGGCGGTTCCCACGATATCACTACTCCACAGTATCAGGCATATGGATCACTGGATAAAATTATAGATGCTGTTTCTGTGGATGCCAGAATTAATCTGGATATGGACAGCCTGGAACCGGCCGATCAGTTTCTGGTGGACATGTTTACCGGAATTCCCAATCACCTCAAGCATTACACGCATATTGCTTTTCAAAGCTACTATATGCATCCGCATATGCTGGAGACCATTAATAAGCTGGGATTTGATTTCTATAGAGTGGGTCGGGTTAAAGAGGCCATTGAAGAAATGGAGCCTGCCATCCGTAATAGTGAGCTCTTCAGTTTCGATATTGAAGCCATTCAATATGCACACGCTCCTGCAAACCGCGTAACCCCCAATGGACTAAACGGAGAAGAAGCCTGTACGCTAATGCAGTATGCAGGAATGAGCAGTATCTGTAATACAATTGGGCTATATGGATATGATGTAGCCAAAGACATGCACGATATGACTGCCATACAGCAGGCTCATATGATGTGGTATGTGATAGATGGGATTCACCGGGGTAAGCAGGAAGCCAGTCTGGAAAACAGGAATGAATTCAATGAATTTACTATGGCATTTGCTGAAGCGCCCACAGCATTTTTACAAAGTAAAAGAACAGGCAGATGGTGGATGCAATTGCATGATGGTAAATTTGTAGCTTGCAGTCACAGAGATTATATCGTTGCTTGTAATAACGATATTCCTGAACGTTGGTTAAGGGCTGTTGAAAGAAGTTAAAATCTGCCAAATGAAAAAATTGTTTTCCTATATTGTTTTGCTTTCTCTTTTTGTATCCTGTAAAGTAACGCAACCTAAAATCCATTCTGAAAAACCAAAAGAAGTAGATTTTTATCAGGATAAAGCGAATCAGTTTTTTTTACAGCATCCGGCGTTTCAGCCTGCTCATCTGGGGGTCAGCGTATTTGATCCCGCCAGCGGAAAATACCTGTATAACCATCAGGCAGACAAATATTTTATTCCTGCGAGCAATACCAAAATCTTCACCTGCTATGCAGCCATGAAAAATCTGGGTGATAGTTTGGTTGCATTCCAATATTTAAAGGACGAGGATAATATTACATTAAGATTTACCGGCGACCCAAGTTTTTTACATCCTGATTTTGATGAGCATCCGGCTTTTGATTTTCTGCAGAAAAATGCACCTAAAATCACCATCGTTGCACCGAAATATTCAGCAGAAGCATTTGGAAACGGCTGGGCATGGAACGACTTTGATGCGGATTATTCTCCTGAGAGATCGCCCATGCCGATATATGGCAATCTGGTGTATTTTGGTAAAAAGGGAAATCGCATTACCGTAACACCTAAAGCTTTTAAAGACTCATTGGTCATTTTCTCCAGCACCGAAGATGGCAAATTCTCCATAGCCAGAAACAAGTCTGAAAACAGTTTTACAGTTGTAAAAAGCAACCGAAATTTTAACGGCACTTCCATTCCTTTTGTAGTAAAGCAAGATATGGAGCAGGTGATGATTCCTTTGCTGGAAGACACACTGAACCGAATACTGAGTTATGCCAATGAGGTAGTGATGGATAATCCTAAATGGGAGAACTTTTATTCTCAGTCTACCGATAGCTTATTAAAACTCATGATGCATAGAAGTGATAATTTTTATGCTGAACAGGTTTTATTAATGGTGGGCAATCAGAAAACTGGAATCATGAATGATGCGCAGGCTATTGATACCCTATTAAAATCGGATTTGAAAGGCATGCCGCATGCACCCAGATGGGTGGATGGAAGTGGATTAAGTCGTTATAATTTAATGACTCCGAAAGATTTTATCTGGGTATTGAATAAAATGAAACAAGAGCAGAACTGGAATAGGATAAAAACGATTTTCCCAACTGGAAATACCGGCACATTAGGGGGCCTGTATAAAGGATACGAGGGAAAAATCTTTGCCAAAACAGGAACCCTTTCCAACCATGTTGCATTAAGCGGATTCCTCATTACCAATCAGGGAAAAGAATTAATTTTTTCTGTAATGGTAAATGCTCATCAGTCTTCTGCTACTGTAATACGAAAGCAAATAGAACAGTTTCTTAGTTCCATTATTAACGAACAGTAAAATCACCGCTAGCCGTTATTTATTAAATAACTGCTCCAGGTAATTTCCCTTGTATTCAATGTATGTGGGGGCGCCTGAAGGACTGATAGTTGGCGTATTACAAGAAAACAAATCATCTATTAGTTTCGTCATTTCTCTTTCGTCCATTCCCGTTCCCGATTTAATGGATTGTTGTTTTGCCATGCATCGAACCAGTTTCTCCCGCTGACTGAATTTTACATCACTGCTGAAATGTTTGAATTGTTCAATCAACATTTCTATTGCATGTTTTTCATTTCCTGCTGTAATATCGGCGGGAGTTCCCTGAATTAAATATTCTTGCTGATCATCTCTTTCTATCTGATAGCCGATCAATTGCAAGTCGGGCAATATTTCATCTAGCAAAACCTTATCGGAAACAGTTAATTCCAATGGAATGGGAAATAAACTCTTTTGTGTAGGAGCTTGTTTGCTATGTACCGCCAGACTGTATTTTTCATACAATATTCTTTCATGGGCCAGCTGCTGATGAACCAGTAAAAATCCTTTTTCTGTAGTAGCGATGATATAGGTTTGCTGTACCTGTAAATATTGCTGTATAACCGGAACATTCAACAAGCGGTTACCTGTATAGGATTCTTCAAAGATCTGTTTATCTGTTCCCGCATTTACTTGCGATGCATCGGATGGAAAGGAGTCTTGAGAAGAAGGCTCAAAAAATGATTTCCAGCTTTTTAATTCCGATTTGGCACTTGGCTCAATTAAATGAGCCTGGTGTTTCTGAGAGAAGGCTTTGTAGAGGCTGGAAGAAACGGCAGCATCCTTCTGATTGCTGGTAAATGGTTTGCTCACTGCATCCAGTCCCTGAATATCTGCGTTCAATGAAAAGTCTAATGAAGGGGCAATGCTAAACTGTGCCAATGCGTGTTTGATAGCTGCCTGTACAAATGCGTACACAATTTTTTCATCCTCAAACTTAATTTCCTGCTTGGTTGGATGTACATTAATATCTACCTGCCCCGGATCTAAATCTATATAGAGTACATAGCTGGGAAAACTATCTTTTGCAATCAATCCTTCAAAAGCGGCATTTACTGCATGATTTAAATAAGCACTTTTAATAAAACGATTATTCACAAAGAAATACTGATCACCTCTTGTTTTACGTGCAGTATCGGGTTTTCCGATAAAACCGCTGATATTCATGTAATCTGTTTCTTCTGAAACTGATACCAGTTTTGCATTATAACTGTTGCCTAAGATTTGTACAATTCTTTGTTTTCGCGATCCTGCTTCTAAGTGATATACTTCCTGACCATTGCTTTTTAAAGAGAAAAATATCTCCGGATTCGCCATGGCAACCCGGATGAATTCATCCATGATATGGCGCATTTCAGCTGCATTGCTTTTTAAAAAGTTTCTGCGTGCAGGAACATTGAAGAATAAGTTCTTCATGCTGATACTTGTACCCACTGCAGCCGTGCAGGCTTCCTGACGAATCACTTTGCTGTTTTCTACTTCTACCAGACAACCCAATTCGTCTTCTGCACGTCTTGTTTTTAATTCAACCTGAGAAACAGCTGCAACAGAAGCCAATGCCTCTCCTCTGAATCCCATGGTACTGATACGGAATAAATCTTCAATCTGTCTGATTTTACTGGTAGCGTGCCTTTCAAATGCCATGCTGGCATCTTCCGGACTCATTCCTTTGCCGTTATCAATTACCTGAATCAGTGCCTTGCCGGCATCATTTACCAGTAATTGTATTTGTGTAGCACCTGCATCTACTGCATTCTCCAGTAATTCCTTCACTGCACTGGCAGGTCTTTGGATTACTTCACCAGCAGCTATCTGATTGGCTATATGATCGGGTAAAAGATGTATAGTATTGCTCACAATAATGTCTTCAACGCTTAGGTCTCAAAAAATAAAAGTTTGTAAAAATAAGATTCCTGCACCAACTGCAAGGTACAGTTGCAGTAAATTTGCACTTAAATTAAGTGAATATGCATCCGAAAGCTGCGATACAGAAGATTCCCAGAAGTTTTTTACCTGCTGATTATAAAGTAACCGATTGGAACAGCCTGGAACCCTATTTCAGGGAGCTGGCTGAAAAACCCCTTAATAGTAAAGCCGATTTATCGCAGTGGTTGCAGGATTTGAGTGAACTGGAAGCAGTGGTAAGTGAGGATGCCTGCTGGAGACAAATTAAAATGACCTGTGATACCACTGACAAGTCTCTGGAAGAAGCATTTACTTATTTCTGTATGGAAATTCAGCCCAAACTGCAGGCTTATGCAGATCAGCTGAACAAAAAATTAATTGCCTGCCCATTTACCGATGAACTGGATCAGTCGCTGTATCATACTTATCTGCGTTCCGTAAGAAAAAGCATTGAGTTGTTTAGAGAAGAAAATATACCAATTGCAGCTGAGTTAAGTGTGTTGCAGCAGCAATACGGTGCCATCGCGGGAAAAATGACGGTGGAAGTGGATGGCAAAGAATATACTTTGCAACAGGCTGCCAAATTTCTGGAGAGCAGTGACCGAAAACTAAGAGAATCGGTTTACCATAAAATTCAGGACCGTAGAAAGCAGGACGAAAATGCTATGCATGAGTTGTACTCAACCCTGATAGCCAAACGTCATCAGATAGCGGTGAATGCCGGTTTTGAAAATTACAGGGATTATAAGTTTAAAGAACTGGGTCGTTTTGATTATACCAAAGAAGATTGTTTTCAGTTTCATGAAGCTGTGAAGCAATATGTATTGCCACTGGTAAATGAGATTTACGAAAGAAAACGTCAGAAGTTGGGTCTGGATACACTAAGACCCTGGGATACAGAAGCAGAGCCTGCAGGAATACAACCCCTGAAGCCTTTTACAACCGGTGAAGATTTATATGAAAAAACAGTAAAATGTTTTGATCAGCTGAATCCATTCTTCGCGGATTGTCTTCGCAAAATGAAAGAAATGAATCATTTTGATCTGGAAAGCCGCAAGGGCAAAGCGCCTGGTGGATACAATTGTCCATTGGCAGAAAGCGGAGCTCCATTTATTTTCATGAATGCAGCCGGACAAATGAGTGATGTTACAACCATGGTGCACGAAGGGGGACATGCGGTCCATTCTTTTTTGGCGCATCCGTTGCCATTGTCTGCTTTCAAGGAATATCCTATGGAGATTGCAGAAGTAGCCAGTATGGCAATGGAACTTTTCAGTATGGATCACTGGCAGGCATTTTTTGATAATGCATCCGATTTACAAAGAGCCAAAGAGCATCAATTGGAAAGAACCATCACCATCTTCCCATGGATTGCCATCATAGATAAGTTTCAACATTGGGTTTACGAGCATCCACAGCATAGCGTTGAAGAAAGAACTGCTGCCTGGATGAATATTCTTAACGAATTCTCAACCACAGCAATTGATTATACCGGGCTGGATGCCTACAGAGCTATTGGCTGGCAAAGGCAGTTGCATTTGTTTGAAGTACCATTCTATTACATCGAATATGGTATTGCACAATTGGGTGCAATTGGTCTCTGGATGCAATACAAGAAAAATCCCAAACAAGCATTGGAAAACTACATGAATGCCCTGAGCTTGGGTGGTACCCAAACATTACCAGCGTTGTACAAGGCTGCCGGACTGGAATTTAATTTAACACCCGCCTATATTAAAACCCTGATGGAATTTGTAAAAACCGAAATGGACCAGCTTATTCCGGCTTAGGTCCGTTATCCGGTCTGGAACTGTTTCCTGTATTGGGTTTATTGGCAGGACCATTGTTGGGTTGAGCAGGCCTGTTGGGTCTGTTCGGCTGAGGTCCACGTGGACCACGGGGAGCATTCGGATTTTGCTGCTGTGGTCTTCTTGGTCCTTGCCCTTGGTTTTGTCCGCCCTGGTTTTGCCCACCTTGTTGAGGGCCTCGGTTGGGACCCTGATTGGGTTGGTTTCTGCCCTGAAGTGCATTGCCCTGTTGGCCACGCTGGTTGTTTCTTTGCTGGTCTCTTCTTTTGCGATCGTTTTTCTCCAGTGTTTTTAAACTGATTTGTCCAACCAGTTCCACGAATGCAGGTTCCGCCTCTTTTTGTTTATTGCTTACAATTTCAACAGCCTGTAATTCATCCACTCTTTGACCCTGCTTGTTCAGGCGTTTAATTTCTTTAACGCGATCAATGGTTAAAGGATAGTGCTTGGTATTGTTGGGAAGCACATACCACATTAAATTTTTGAAAATGTCTTTTTTAATCAGATGAGCGGTTCCCATTGCGGTATCCAATGTATCAGCATAATCAGGGAATTGCTGCAGCGCATCTAAATAAGTATCCAGCTCGTAGTTCAGACAGCATTTTAAACGGCCGCACTGACCACTCAACTTGGTTTGATTAATAGAAAGATTCTGATAACGCGCTGCGGTAGTATTTACACTCTTGAAATCGTTCAGCCAGGTACTGCAGCATAACTCTCTTCCGCAGGAACCTATTCCACCCAGCTTGGCAGCTTCTTGTCTGATACCGATTTGTCTCATTTCTACCTTGATCTTGAAATCACTGGCAAAAATTTTAATCATTTCCCTGAAGTCAACACGGTCATCAGCGGTATAAAAGAAAGTTCCTTTTTTACCATCTGCCTGAATTTCAACTTCACTTAGTTTCATTTGCAGATTCAGACTTCTGGCGATGGTTCTGCTTCTGGCCAGAATTTCTTTTTCACGACCCTTACTGATTTCAAAACTCTCAATATCTCTCTCTGTACTTTTTCTGAGAATTTTTTTCATCTCGGGGCTGAACTCGTCAATCTGCCTTTTCTTCATTTGCATACGAACCAACTCCCCGGTCAGGCTCACTTCACCCACATCAAATCCACTAACGCCTTCAACCGTTACGTATTCGCCTTTTTCAAAATATTGTAGTGTAGGATTTCTATAGTATTCCTTTCTGCTGCCTTGTTTAAAGCTAACTTCTACCACGCGGCAACTGCTTTCAGGATCGCTGAAAGGCAGATTCATTAGCCAGTCGTGTACATTTAAACGATTACATCCACCCGTGCTGCATCCTCCATTACTTTTACAGCCGTTCGGCTTTCCAGTTCCACATGATCCACATCCCATATATATATATGTAAATAAAAAGTTCTTTAATTAGTACCTATTTACTCAAAATTAGGGTTTTGTTCTGAATGATATGGTATAGTTTAATGGTCAGCGCCTGAAACAGCATTTTGGCGTGGGCATTGCGTTCTATATAGTAAGCGGCCTTGTCCAGTTCCTCAATCATACATTCCTGCTGGCTAACAGAAGCAATTTTATTTAGTCTTTTGGCAAAGTCTTTTTCTTCGGCAGCCACCCTAATTTGTTCCTCGCCCATCACGCGAATTCGAATGCTTTGTTCCAGCAAATGATTGAAATATCGTAAAAACTGTTTTTGTTTTTCTCTGCCCAGGCGGCTCACTTCATCAATAAATTTCAGTTGTGCTGCAGGTCCTGTTTTCAACATAGCATTCAACCATTCCCTCAGCAGAGATTGCCAGTCTTCATCGGCATGTTGTAATAAATGCAAGGCTTCTCTATAGTTGCCTTCACAAATACCAGTTATTTGTCTGGCTGTTTCTTCGCTGGCTTTTGCACGGTCAATCAAGGCTTTTTCAATATCTGCATCTTCCAATGCAGGTATGCGAACCAGCTGACACCTGCTTAAAATGGTAGGCAGAATAGACTCTTCATTTTCGGCAACCAGAATAAAAACCGTGTTGGGTGGTGGCTCTTCAATCAGTTTTAAAAGTTTGTTACCTTCTTTACCCAGGTATTCGGGCATCCAAAGCAATAAAACCTTGTACCTGCTTTCAAAACTTTTTAAACTTAGCGCTCTAATAATCTGGTTGCATTCTTCTGCTGTAATATTTCCCTGTTTGTTTTCGGCACCAATGCTTTGCAGCCAATCGTAAACATTTCCATAAGGCATGGTATCCACAAAGCTTCTCCACTCTTCAATATAATCAGCACTTACGGGCTTGTCTCCCGATTTTCTTGGAATAACGGGGTAGGTAAAATGCAAATCGGGGTGCACGAGTTTGGCAGCTCTTATATAGGCTGATTCGTTGGCTATTTGTTCGGGGGGAATAAAACCGCCGGAGGGCTCCAGTGCTGTCATTCCACCAAAAAGGTCTTCTACCACCGGGGCTTCGGCAGGAAGGCTTACAATATATTGTGCAAAAGCAAGGGCAAGTGGAAGTCCACCTGCCCCTTCTTTTGCCAGGAATAATAATGCGTGGCTAAGTCTGTTATGTTCAACCATTTCAGCCAAATGCTGCTTAATGGTATCCTGTCCAATTACATCTGAAAAAAGCATCTGTAAAAATAGCTGAAAAACTATTTTACATACTTTAAAATTTCTTCGCTGTCTGGTTTTACTTTGCTGGGATAGTAAGCAATCAGTTTTCCATTTTCATCCAACAAAAATTTGCCGAAGTTCCAGCCTATTTCTGCATCCAGAACCCCATTTTCGGTTTTTGCAGTCAACCATTTGTAAATCGGAGCCATATCGCTTCCTTTAACACTTACTTTGCTGGCCATTGGAAAGCTTACACCAAAACGGGCTTTACAGAAGTCCTGGATTTCACTGTCTGAACCAGGTTCCTGGCCACCAAAATTATTGGCCGGGAATCCTACAATTACCAATTTGTCTTTGTGGGCTTCATACACTTTTTGCAAAGCTTCGTATTGCGGTGTATAGCCACATTTGGAAGCCGTGTTCACCACCAGTATTTTTTTGCCTTTAAAACTGGAAAAATCGATGGTTTTGCCGTCAATCGACTTTACTTTAAAACTGTGAATGCTGGGTCCGCCAGGCAGGGTAAATGCACTAAGCATAACAAAGCTGATGATTGAAAGAAAGTATTTCATGCGTTTTTATTTATATAACGAAACTAAGCAGAAAAAGTTGATGCATTATCAGGCAGCCTAAACGGTAAAAGCAGCAGTAACGATACTGAGTTTTGTGCCGGGCACACTTAAAATGGCATTTCCGCATGCTTCCAGGCTGGCTCCCGTGGTAATAACATCATCAATTAACAGAATATGTTTGTTTTTAATAAAGGCCGGGTCTACGGGCCAGAAAGCATTTTCCATGTTTTTCCATCGGCTGACGCGGTTACCCTGGGTCTGGGTTTGGGTATAAACAAGGCGGGAGACCGCTTTGGTACAGATAGGTTTGGGCCAGATTTCTTTGATTCCCTCACAAATAAGGGCAGCCTGGTTATAGCCCCGTTGAAATTCCTTTTTAGGATGAAGGGGGAGGGGCATTAGTAAATCAACGCTATTAAACCGATTGGTAGCTTTTAACTGTCGCCCCAGGCACCTGCCTAAAAATCTTCCGGCTTCTTTGTTCTGATGATATTTTAACTGGGCAATCAGGTGCTGAATCAGCCCCGACTTGTAAAAATAAAAACCGGCCCCGGCTGCCATAACGGGTATTCTCCCCTCGAAAATCTTGTCGATTGGATTCCCCGGTTTATCCATAAAACAGGTTTCCGGTAGCATGTGCATGCAGGATGCACAAATGAATTGATTGTCTTTTAAATAATCAGCTCCGCATCCGCAACAGATATGAGGAAAAAACAATTGTTGAAATGCACTGATATAATATCGAATGGGTATTGACATGAAGTCAATTTCCACATTGTATAATTTATTCAGATGCGTATATAACGAAGAAAAAAATGTTTTTAAACGGATTGTTTAAAACAATTGTTGATACACTTCATCTACTCTGCTCAGGGCTATAATCTGAATCTGAAAAGCTTTTGCATCAAAACTTTTTTTATTGAATTTAGAGACAATGATTTTTTCGAAACCCAGTTTTTGAGCTTCTGCAATTCTTTGTTCAATTCTGTTAACAGCTCTGATTTCACCATTCAATCCAACTTCACCGGCAAAGCAAATATTTTTTGGTAGCGGGTTATCTTCATAAGAGGAAAGTAAGGCACAAATTACAGCAAGGTCAATCGATGGGTCTTCTATTTTTATTCCACCTGCAATATTTACAAAAACATCTTTTAGTCCAAATTGAAATCCACCTCTCTTTTCTAATACAGCCAATAAAAGTTGTAACCTTCGTAAATCAAAACCGGTAACTGTTCTTTGTGGTGTGCCATAAACACTCGGGGTAACCAAGGCCTGCACTTCAATTAAAAGCGGACGCATTCCTTCCAGGGCAGCAGCAATTCCACTCCCGCTTAATACTTCTTCTCTTTGTGCAATTAATATTTCGGAGGGATTGGTTACCACGCGCATTCCGGTACTCCCCATTTCATAGATACCCAGCTCAGATGTAGACCCAAAGCGGTTTTTAAGCGTTCTGAGGATTCTGTAAGCATAGTGTCTGTCACCTTCAAATTGCAGAACCGTATCCACCATATGCTCCAGTATTTTAGGTCCTGCAATGGAGCCATCTTTTGTAATATGACCAATCAGAAATACAGGTGTATTGGTTTCTTTTGCAAAGCGTTGAAAAGCTGCTGCGCATTCTCTGATTTGTGTAACTGTTCCTGCAGCTGATTCTATCAGATTAGATTGAAGTGTTTGTATGGAATCTACAATCACCAGTTCTGGCTTCAGTTTTTTTATTTCTTTAAAAATAATATTGGTATCTGTTTCTGTTAGCAGATAAAAATTTTCATTAGCAATGTTGAGGCGATCTGCGCGCATTTTTATTTGCTGTTCACTCTCTTCACCACTGATATATAAAACCCGGATTTTATTTAACAACAAACCATTTTGTAAAAACAAAGTGCTTTTACCAATTCCGGGTTCACCGGCAACCAATACCAGGCTACCTGCAACAATCCCCCCGCCTAATACCCGATTTAATTCTGCGTCTGTGGTAACCAATCTTTTTTCTTCCTGATAGCTTATTTCATTTAGTGCAATTGATTTGCTGGTTCTTTTTTTATCTGCGTAATCTTCCCAGGTAGTTTTTT
>CALEST010000128.1 GCA_937907555.1 uncultured Sediminibacterium sp. | reverse complement strand
GGAAGGGCAGCTGTAATTAAATATCGCTTCGGTTGCTTCATGTTCTATCCTGCTTTTGCAGTGGGCAAAGGTACTAAATGCAAGTTTATTTGGAAATTTCAGAATCTGATGTATATTTGATATCAAATTAATATCAAAATAAATTTTATGGAAAAGACTATTAAAGCAGCACAAGGGTTTCTGGTTTTATTACTCGTTACCATTATGGTGGCTGTTGGTATATATGCACTTACCCAAATAAAGGGTGCTGAGAACTCAACCCGAACCCTGTTGATCTGGTTCGTTGTTATTGATTTTATTGCTTCCTTCTTTTTGCTATTGGGATTGGTGGTGGTTCAACCCAATACCAGTGTGGTACTTACCTTCTTTGGTAAATATGTAGGCACGGTAAAAGACAACGGATTGATTTTTGTAAATCCCTTGTATACCAAACAGAAAGTGTCTCTGCGTTTGCAGAGTTTAGAAAGTACTAAGCTTAAAGTGAACGATAAGCTGGGCAACCCTATTGAAATTGCAGCCGTTATTTTATGGCAGATTGAGGACACCTATAAAGTATGCTTTGATGTGGTGAATTTCTCTAACTATATGACCAATCAGAGCGAAGCCGCTTTAAGACATATGGCTTCTACCTGTCCATACGATAGTATAGAAGACGAAAATGCAGCTGTTACCTTGAGAGACGGCGGTGAAAAAGTAATTGAAATGCTCGAGTCTGAATTGAACGAGCGCATGTTAAAAGCAGGTATTGTAATTAAAGAAGCCCGTATCAGTCACCTGGCTTATGCCCCTGAAATTGCACAGGCTATGTTACAGCGTCAGCAGGCAACTGCCATTGTTGCGGCCAGAAGTAAAATTGTAGAAGGTGCAGTAGGTATGGTGGAAATGGCTTTGGATTTATTGTCCCAAAAGCAAATGGTGGAATTGGACGAAGAGCGCAAAGCCGCAATGGTAAGTAATTTGCTCGTTGTTTTGTGTGGAGACAGGGCAGCATCCCCCGTAGTGAACACTGGCAGTTTGTATCAATAATCTAAAGGAATTGTTTTGAGTAAAAAGTCATTTGTTTTGCGCATAGATCAGCAATCGTATGCCGCCCTTGAAAAATGGGCGGCAGACGAGTTTAGAAGCGTCAATGGCCAGATTGAAATGCTGATTGATCAGGCATTGAAAGCGGCAGGCCGGAAAAAAGAAGCTGCTGCCATAAAACCTAAACCCAAGAAAAGTTCCTGATGAAAAGAAATTCTTTTTTGCATATGGCAGGGATGGGCTTACTGTCAATGCCGTTGATGGCTGCACCGCTAACTGCGATTGCCGCGGAACGTGCCGCAAGAAAAATCAGACAACCTCGTTACCTGCAATCCGGCGATACCATCGGTATTACCTGTCCTGCAGGTTTTGCATTGGAAGAAACCATACTGCCCTGTAAGGCCATTCTGGAATCCTGGGGTTACAAAGTGCGGTTAGGAGATACGGTTGGTAAAACCGACCATACATTTGGCGGAACTGACACAGAGAGAGCAGCCGATTTTCAGCGCATGATGGATGATCCCGATATAGATGCTATTCTTTGCGCAACCGGAGGCTATGGAACCGTGCGGATTATTGATCAGCTCAATTTCAAAAATTTCAGAAAATATCCCAAGTGGATCATCGGGTTCAGCGATATAACCGTTTTGCATAGTCATTTACACCAGGTTGTGGGAGTGGCCAGTATCCACGCCAAAATGTGCGGCAGTTTTCCCAAAGACTGGGTGCAGGCGGATGAAATACAAAAAGCTACCATTCTATCTATCAAAGATGCGTTGGAAGGAAGAATAGTAAATTATCCTGCACCAACTGCTACGGCCAATCGGTTCGGTGTAGCAGAAGGAAAAATCATCGGAGGCAATTTAAAAATTTTAGAGAACCTGAATGGCTCAGCTTCCATGATTCAAACCAAGGGAAAGATACTGGTACTGGAAGATGTGGGAGAGCCCTTGTACAATATTGATCGCATGTTTTGTAATCTGCTTCGGTCGGGCAAACTGGACCAGTTGAGTGGATTGATTATTGGCGGATTTACCAATATAAAAGTGGACAATCCTGCCGTTCCTTTTGGTAGAGATATTTACACCATTGTACAGGAAAAAATCAGCACTTTTAATTATCCGGTTTGCTTTGATTTTCCGGTTGGACATATCAAAAATAATTTTGCCTTGAAAATGGGAATGCCGCATCGCTTAACGGTAAGCCCTGAGAAAGTTGAACTACAAGAAATCTAAACCATGATTACCATTCCGCCCTACTTAAAAAAAGGAGATACCATTGCCATTACCTGTCCTGCCGGATACATGGATGCGGCAAATATTAAAACCTGCGTAAAAACCCTTCAGCAGTGGGGCTTTCAGGTGTTGATTGGGAAAACTGTGGGCAGTAATTCCAACAACTATTTTAGTGGAACCGATGAAGAAAGAAGAGATGAGTTACAAGCCATGCTGGATGAGCCATCTATCAAAGCCATTCTTTGCGGACGGGGAGGCTATGGTGTTACCCGCATCATTGATCAATTAAACTTTAAAGCATTTCGCAAGCAGCCCAAATGGATCATTGGCTTTAGCGATATCACTGTTTTGCATTCCTATTTATTCAGCAAATGCAAAATAGCTTCCCTGCATGCGCCCATGGCCAATGCTTTTAATAAGGGGGGAGCCAAAGGACCGTATGTACAGTCGCTCCACAACGCGCTCAAAGGAAAGAAAAATCAGTATACTGCCAAACCCTATGCCATGAACAGAATAGGGAAAGCTACAGGCCCATTAGTGGGAGGAAACCTTGCGCTGCTGGCACATCTGGCAGGGTCTTCAATTTTGTATAAAACAAAAGGTGCGATTCTTTTTATAGAAGATGTGGGAGAGTACCTTTACAATATTGATCGCATGTTGATTCAGTTAAAACGTGCGGGTGTGCTTAGGCAATTGAGCGGATTGATAATCGGAGGATTTACTGAATGCAAAGACACTACAAGGCCTTTTGGTAAAAAACTGGAGGAGATGATTCAGGAACATATTGCCGAATACGATTATCCCGTTTGTTATCATTTTCCGGTAAGTCATGCAAAGGCTAACGTGGCACTGAAAGTAGGCATGCCAGTGAGTTTGCGCGTAACTGCTCAATCTGTTACCATGAAAGAATTGTAAGCGTAATGTGGCGTCATTCAATGGCAGTCCAAAACTTATTGCATCAGTTTATTCAACTCCTGCTGCATAATTTTGCTTTCTGTTAAATGGTTGTGTACTCCTTCAGGAATCGTGATAAATGCATCTCCTTTTTTCAATAAGGGTTCTAATTTTTTTGCATTGCTATAGGGAATCACGCCATCATCGGTTCCATGAAAAATTCGAACCGGAGCGTTTACTTTGGGTAAATAGTCGGCAGTGGGAAATTTATAATGCAATAGTTGATTCAAAGGGTACATAAACAAATACCTGCCCAGTAAAGATTGCATACTGTAGTAAGGCGTTTCCAGCACCAGCGCCTTGCAATCCCTTACGGAAGCCAGTTGTGTGGCAATGCCCGTGCCAATTGATTTGCCATAAACAATGATCTGTTCCGGCTTGAAACGAATTTTAGCTAGCATATACAATTGTAAAGCCCCCTCGTATAAATTTTCTTCCGTGAGTTCGCCCGTAGATTTACCAAATTTGGGATAGTCTATCATCCATACTTCATAGTTGTTGCGGGTAAATAGTTCCGCATAGGGCGCATATCGGCCAATATTTTTCTGGTTGCCATGAAAATATAAAACAACACCCTTGCGAATGCTATCCGGTACCGTAAAATGCACTACATGAAACTGGGTTTTGGCATCCAGTGGAATCACCGACTCCTGATAGGGTTGCTTAAAACCATAGCTACTGTCTGCTTCTACTGCTTTGGGATGAAAGAGTAAATGATCCTGAAGTATAAACAATACAGAGCCAATCAAGGCATAGAGCAAAAGCCCCATTTTCAGGTAGT
>CALEST010000127.1 GCA_937907555.1 uncultured Sediminibacterium sp. | reverse complement strand
AATATGCTTTCCTTCTACAATTTGTTTGCTTCCATCTGCTGCAGTTACTTCAACCTGACCCTTGGCTTTGATTTTACCATAACCCATGATTACGTCAATCTTGTTCTTCTTCATTAAGAATTGAACACCCTTGCTCATTTTATCCGCAACACCACGACTTCTTTTGATAACAGCACCAAAATCATGTTGTACACCAGTTGCGTTGATACCGTAGCTGGCACTATGTTTCATGTAGTCGTACACTTGTGCACTTTTAATCAGCGCTTTGGTAGGGATACAACCCCAGTTTAAACAAACGCCTCCTAAACTTTCCTTTTCAATGATCGCCACTTTAAATCCAAGCTGAGAAGCACGGATTGCTGCGGGGTATCCACCAGGACCACTTCCCAAGACAATTACATCATATGCCATGATAACAGTATTAATTAAAAATGATAAATTAAGGTTTTGTGGATGCGAAAATACTATGTTTATTCAAAGAATACGCGAATGGTCTGGTAAAACCATTTATTTCCGTTGGAAACACCCGAACGTTGCATATGTTCGTTGTATCCCTGGAGTCCAAACAGCCCTGCCATATTCCCGTTTCTAAGGGCTATTTCAAGGTATCCGGCCGAATTAAACCAGGCTATTTTGCCATGTTCGGGAACGGATGCATAATTTTCGCTGATTTTTTCAATCACTTCCTGTCTTTTCACTTCTATCTTAAAGTTCCTTCCCCTCCTGTGCTCCTCAAAATCTTTCTGAGTAATATTGACTACCACATTCTCAAAATTGTCTATAAACAAAATTTGTCCCTCAATCCAATTCTCTCCAACAGTGGGTTTGAGCGGATATTTCTCTACCATTTGCTGGGTAACCGATCCCGCAGCCGTAACCCTTCCCTCCTTAAATATCTTGGCCAATGCCAATGAAATTTCTTGGGTAATAGAAAGCAAACCTGCTTTTTGCTGAATGGGAACCCGAATAATCTGTGCAGGCTTTTCACCCGTCATCATTGTAATCAGGCCATTGTCCGCACAAATAATATGCTGCCCCTGGTGATGGGCAATTAAAAAATGATCTACTTCATTTTCAAATACATTCATTAAAACCAGGTGAAAACTGCCAATAGGATAAAAACGAAATGCATTGCTGCAGATATACGCAGCCAGGGGCAGATTCGTCTGAGATAAATCGTGGGTAATATCTACCAGATTCAAATCTGGTATGGCTTGCAGGAATTGGCCCTTCATGGCACCAACGATAAAGTCTCGCTGGCCAATATCAGAACTTAGGGTCAGTATAGGCATGCGCTATCGTAACGCTAAACCCTTAACATTTATTTTACCAACTGACCGTTTTTAAAGAAAAAATTACGCACCAACCGGTCTGCCCAGGCAGGGAAGAATTTGTTTAGAAATACCGTACGCTTTCCGGTAAAGGTAAGCACCAGCGTACGCTTTCTTTTTTCGATGGCTTTGGCAATATGCTGCGCACATTCTTCCGCAGACATCATTTTATCCTCATCCATTTTAGATTCCCCGTTAGGCATGCCTGACTTATCTAAAGCAGCATTGCGAATATTACTGGTAGTAAAACCAGGACAAACCCACATTACATTGGTACCCGAATCCAACAACTCCGTACGCAAACTTTCCAACCATCCATTTACTGCGTATTTGGAAGCAGAATATCCGCTTCTTCCCGGAAGACCTCGGTATCCGGCTATGGAAGAAACCCCTACAATGGTTCCCTGATTTTTAAGAATATGAGGCAAAGCCAGCTTGGTACAGTAAACTGTTCCCCAGAAATTAATATCCATTACTTTTCTAATGGCATCAATACTGGCATCTTCCACCAGCGAACGCATGGATACCCCTGCATTATTAATTAATATGTCGATGGTGCCAAACTGCTTGATTACTACTTGTATAAAATTGATACAATCCTGCTCCTTGCTCACATCGGCGGTATGAATCACCAGGGGTTTACCGGAATTAGCCGATTGCAACTGATACAGTTTATCATAGTTTCTTCCGCAAGTAGCCACTTTGGCCCCCGCATCCAGAAACAAACTCACCATTGCTTTACCAATTCCTTCTGATCCTCCGGTAATAACCACTACTTTATTTTGAAACACCGACATGACTTGATTTTGTTTAATTTCATCAAAAATACAGCAAAGAAAACTGCAACCCTGCAAGAAAAAATCTAAAATTTTTCAATAAAAATTTGGCAGTGTTTTTATTTATCCTATTTTTGCAACCCAAATTAAAGATAACGGTAACGAAAATCTTTAAGATTCTGTAGCTCAGTTGGTAGAGCAATACACTTTTAATGTATGGGTCCTGGGTTCGAGTCCCAGCGGGATCACAAAGCTCCGAAGAAATTCGGGGCTTTTTTTATGCTCATACCCTAGAGAGGGGAAGCTTCCCACATAGTTCGAGAATGTCGAGCTTCAAAAGCCAAACGTAATGTGCGAGTGGAAGCTTTATAAGCTTGCTTGATAAAGCTGTAACGAGTGCATTACAACGAGCGAAGCGAGTGCTTTTGAAG
>CALEST010000126.1 GCA_937907555.1 uncultured Sediminibacterium sp. | reverse complement strand
CTGGATGATTATTTTAAATATTATGTATCACCCGAGCCGGATTCCATTATTCAGGAAGTGAGGGAAATGCTATTCATGGCCAAAACAGGGAAAGAGATTTATCCCTATCTGTTAACCAAGTTTACCAACAAATACATTAATCCGGAATTCATGGGACAGGACAAGGTTTTTGTGTATTTGTTTGAAAATTTTTATGCCAAAGGCGATACTGCATTGTTGAATCCGGCCTCCAGGAAAACCATTACGGAAAGGGCTTATAGCTTGATGGCCAACCAGTTGGGACAACAGGCTCCTGTACTTAATCTTACAGATACTGCTGGAAAAAGAAAGGCGTTGTACGATCTGAAAGCTCCTTTTACTCTGGTTGCTTTCTGGGATCCCAATTGTGGTCATTGCAAGGAAGAAATACCCAGGTTCGATTCCTTGTATAAAGCAAAGTGGAAAGCAAACGGTGTGGCTATCTATTCCGTGAATATATATGAGAATGAAAATAACGCCTGGAAAAAATTCATTGCTGAGAAAAATTTATCTGCAGACTGGACCCATGTTTATCAGACAAAGGAAGACAGGCAGGCCGAAGAAAAGGCTGGAATGCCCGGTTACAGGCAGTTGTATGATATTTTCAAGACTCCTACTTTCTATTTACTAGATGAAAATAAACGCATTCTGGCAAAGCAGCTTACGCTAGAACAGTTTGATGCATTGATGGATACAAAAAAACGCTGATTTCCTTTCATAGGATGATTGCTATTTGATATTGGTTTCGTGCATGTTGTAGTCATTTTACAACATGGAACAGATATATGAAGAAATCAAAAACAGACATCACCAAAAGCACAGATTATCGGCTGCCATAATCAGCTCTATTGTGTTTGCTTATCTGGTAACGGTGTTCCTTTTGCTGACGAATAGCATAGTTAAAAACAATTCATCAACCGATGAAAGCCTTGTTGGGACTCAGTTTTCTGCTAAAGGGAAATATAAAGGAGCCAACAGTCAGAAACTAATTTAGGTCTTTTTATCCCCCGATTATACGCGGAGCCATTGTAAAATGGTCTCCGCTTTTTTTATGACTTATCTCATAGTATTTCCTATCTCCCCTTTGTAAATTTATAAATGATGGGTATCCCTAGTTTAAGGGAAAATCCGGCATCCTTATTTGGTTAATTTTGTATAAGTTTTTAGTACAGATTCCTAATAATTATAAGAATTGTAAAAAACATACATGTATTTAATCGGCATTATTGAAGACGATGTTCAGTTAAGAAAAACCATGGAGAACTATATCTCGCTTCAGCAAGATATGTCTTTGGTGTTTTCCTGTAACCGAATTGAAAAATGGATCAGCATCCGTCAGGACGCAGGCATAGTTCCAGACTGTGTTCTGTTAGATATAGGATTGCCTGGTATTTCCGGTTTGGATGCCATTTCAATTATCAGCAGCTATTATCCGGGCGTAAAAATTCTTGTAATCAGTGGTATGGAAGATCCATTGATTGCCTGGCAGGCAATGATGAATGGAGCCAATGGTTTTTTATTGAAGCCCTTCAGATTAGCAGAAATGCAAAAGCAGATTGAAGTATTGAAGTCCGGAGGAACAGTGTTGGATCCGGAAACCATGACTGGCCTTATTCAGACCGCAAGAACCAGGTTTAATTCTAATGGCAGTGCAGATCGTTTTCATGAATTTGGCTTAACGCAAAGAGAAATTCAGGTTGCTGAATTACTGGTGGCCGGGTCCAGTTACAAAGAGATATCTACTATTTTGAATGTATCCTACACAACTGTTAACGAACATATTAAGAATATATATAAAAAAGTAAAGGTTAATTCTAAAATGGCATTCATAAACAGAC
>CALEST010000125.1 GCA_937907555.1 uncultured Sediminibacterium sp. | reverse complement strand
AGAGTGGTGAAACAGCAGATACCCTGGTGGCATTGGAAAGTGCTAAGGAAAAAGGCGCATTCATTTTTGGTGTAGTAAATGCGGTAGGTAGTTCTATTGCCCGTTTAAGCCATGCAGGTGCTTATACCCATAGCGGTCCTGAAATTGGGGTTGCGAGTACAAAAGCATTTACAGGGCAATTGGCCGTACTGATGATGATGGCATTGAAGATTGGTTATGCAAAAGGAA
Source organism: uncultured Sediminibacterium sp. (assembly GCA_937907555.1). Lineage (GTDB taxonomy): Bacteria > Bacteroidota > Bacteroidia > Chitinophagales > Chitinophagaceae > Sediminibacterium. The sequence goes on along the minus strand of CALEST010000125.1, from coordinate 4,272 downwards.
CCTTATCGAAAGATCGTTACACACAATTGATGTACGACCTTGAATCGATTCCTGAAAAGATTAAAGAAATATTGGCGGATACTTCCAATATTCAGCGAATTGCAGAGAAGTATAAAGATGCGTCTGACTTCTTATTCTTAGGAAGAGGATACAATTTCCCTGTAGCATTGGAAGGCGCATTAAAGCTAAAAGAGATATCCTATATACATGCAGAAGGCTATCCTGCTGCTGAAATGAAACACGGCCCGATTGCATTGGTAGATGAAAATCTTCCGGTGGTATTTGTGGCAACCAAGGATTCATACTACGAGAAAATTGTTTCGAACGTTCAGGAAATCAAAGCCCGTAAAGGAAAGGTTTTAGCCGTTGCTACTGCGGGCGATGAAGTAATTCCTGGCATGGCCGACGATGTAATGTTTGTTCCTGATGCAGACGAAGCCATTGCACCGCTATTGAGTGTTGTGCCGCTGCAATTGTTGAGCTACTATGTAGGTCTATACAAAGGACTGGATGTAGACAAGCCAAGAAACTTAGCAAAGAGTGTAACTGTTGAATAAAAAATATGGCGCAAAATAATATCACCAAGACCCCCCTTGATGCTTTAGGTTACGGATTTATAAAAGACCATCATATACCAAAGGGTAAGGATGAATATTATCTGCGCAATATGCAGATGAGAAACGGTATTCATTACCGAACCCTTACTGCTTATGAGATTGAGCAATTGGTACGCAATGGCAATACCACTGATAACTGGAATCATATTCTGGTATCGGATGCGTTTAATCCCGACCTCGTAAAAAACTGTAAATTCCATGGACTGGTAAGGATTGGAAAGCTTGAACCCTATTACCTGGGATTCAGCGATCTAAAAACACCGGTAGGTTTATACAATTCTACCATTATCAGTTGTGACTTTGGTGACAATGTTGTAATTAACAACGTTAATTATCTCTCCCATTATATTATTGGCAGCGAAGCCATCATTACCAACGTGAATGAACTGGTTACTACCAATCATTCCAAGTTTGGTAACGGTATTGTAAAAGACGGAGAATCCGAAGAAGTGCGTATCTGGCTGGAAATCTGCAATGAGAACACAGGTAGAAAAGTATTGCCTTTCGATGGCATGTTACCCGGCGACGCATTTTTGTGGAGTCGTTACAGAGACGATAAAGCATTGCAACAAAAATTCATTGAGTTTACCGAAAAGAAATTCAACAATAAGCGTGGCTATTACGGTAAAGTGGGTGACAGAACGGTTATTAAGAATTGTAATATTATAAAAGACGTTTGGGTAGGATCCGATGCTTATTTCAAAGGCGCCAACAAACTTAAGAATCTAACGGTGAATTCAGGCCCTGAGGGTCGCACCCAGATTGGTGAGGGCTGTGAAATGGTGAATGGAAATATTGGCTATGGCTGCCGTATTTTCTACGGAGTAAAAGCCGTTCGTTTTATCATGGCCGATCATTCACAACTGAAATATGGGGCACGGTTAATCAACTCCTACCTGGGTCAGAACGCTACCATTTCCTGTTGCGAAGTATTGAATTCATTGATATTTCCTGCACACGAACAGCACCATAACAACTCCTTTCTTTGTGCTGCTCTTGTAATGGGACAAAGCAATATTGCTGCAGGTGCAACCATTGGTTCCAACCACAATAGCAGAAGTGCTGATGGCGAAATCATTATGGGACGTGGCTTCTGGCCAGGTCTCTGTGTTAGCCTGAAGCACAATTCTATTTTTGCCTCTTTCACTATGATAAGTAAAGGAGACTATCCGGCTGAATTGAATGTGCCGATTCCGTTTTGTTTAATCAGTAACGATTCCAAAAACGATTCTCTCACCATCATGCCTGCGTATTGGTTCCTGTATAATATGTATGCTCTGGCCCGCAATGCCGGCAAATATGGTCAAAGAGACAAACGTCACGACAAGACCCAGAAACTGGAATACGATTATCTGGCCCCGGACAGTATCAATGAAATTTTTACTGCTCTTGAAAAGCTGGAACTCTATACAGGAAAAGCCTATCTGCGTTCTGAGAAAAAATCAGACCATGATACAGCTGAAGCAATGGCTGTTGGAAAACTCCTTTTAAAGAGCAATAACAAACTGGTGGACACACTGGAAATTACTGCCAGTGACATAGAAAACAGCAAGCGAAAAACAGTATTGGTTAAAGTGCGTCAGGCCTATAAAGTATTCGAAGACGTATTGTTGTTTTATGGCGTTAAATCTTTGCTTGGTCTGATTGGTAAAAACCTGCCCGATTCCATAGAAGCTTTAACCAAACGCATTCCCAGAAAATTAAGCAGAACCCCTTGGGTGAACCTGGGCGGACAATTGATGCCCGCTGCCGATCTGGCCGAATTGCGCAAAAAAATTACTACAGGAAAAATCAAAGGCTGGGACGACCTGCATGCGCAATATGCTGCAAAAGGTGAATTGTACGAAGAACAGAAATGTCTTCATGGACTTGCCACGCTAAGTGAAATAACAGAACTCTCCTTACATCAGTTAGACAAACACCAGATTAATTATTTACTGAACAGTGCGGTATCTACCATGGAATGGATGACCAAGGGTATCCATGACTCCAGAGCCAAAGACTATAGCAATCCATTCCGTAAAATGGTTTATGAAAGTTTTGCCGAAATGAACGAAGTAGTGGGTAAGCTGGAAGACAATAGCTTCATAAAGGAACAAATAGGAGAACTGAAATCCTTTAAAAAAGAAATCAGTTCTCTTAAAAAACACCTGGGGGTATAAATATCGGGGGCTATTAAAATTTCAAACCAAGTCCTAACTGAACCTGTTGGGTATTCCATTTTTGCTGGTCGGTGAAATCATTGATATTCTGCAGACCTATATTGTATCGGCCATAAATGCGCAATACCTTTAAATTTACCTGTGCTCCCATGACCATGGAGAAATCTCCGGATTTAAATGCCTGCTGTCCGTTGCTTAGCAAATTTTCATTCTTGTTAATCAGTACTCCGAACTGAGGACCTGCTACAAAACTCAGCAAGCCAATTGGGCTGTATCGCAACAATATTGGCACCATCAGGTAATCCAGTTTAACATTGGTGGGCAAAGTAGTGTAGATGGCATCCAGATTGGTGGCAGGCTTGGTTGCTGTCTGACTCCAGATTACTTCGGGTTGTATCCCCCATCGCTTCGCGAAATCAATCTCTGCGAAAGCTCCGGCATGATAAGAAAAATTAAATCCCTGATCAAAGGACTGTCCGTCAATCTTATTCAGGTTGGCACCCGCTTTAACCCCTAATCTGAATCCTTTTTGTGCGTTTGCAAGGGTTCCCGCAAATACCAGTAAGGCAACAAATAAAATCTTACGCATACATTTTGTTTAAGTGAATCAAGACAATTTATATGCCATAGACGAATAAACCTGAACCAATGTTACACTTGAAATGTTAAAATAACATGATACTGCTTAGTGAAAAAGACAAAGACCGCATTATTGAAATGGCCTGGGAAGACCGCACCCCTTTCGAAGCCATTGAATTTCAGTTTGGCCTCTCCGAAAAAGAAGTAATTGAATTCATGCGCCAGAACAGCAAAGCTTCCAGTTTCAGAATGTGGCGCAAACGAATGAATGGCCGCAATACCAAACACCAGCTACTAAGAGAAAAGGGAATCAACCGCTTTAAATGCAGTATGCAGCGAGCCATTTCTTTGAATAAAATTTCGAAACGGTAAATGTAAATATTCGCAAGACAGCAAGTCTTATGCGCGGCTGAATTCTATCACCGTTATCTCCGGCATAATCCCTACCCTGCCCGGATAACCGATGAATCCAAAACCACGGTTCACATATAATTTCTGTGCTCCGTCTTCGTAAAGGCCTGCCCATTGTTTGTACATCCATTTTACCGGACTCCACTTAAAATAGGGATTCTCCAGTCCAAATTGCATTCCGTGCGTATGACCTGAGAACATGATATCAATATCGGGATATTGTTTTTTTACCTGTGCATCCCAATGGCTGGGATCGTGACTGAGTAAGAGTTTGAAAGGAATCTCTTCGGTTCCTTTTACTGCTTCTTCCATCTTTCCGTATTTAGGAAAACGGCCCTTGGCACCCCAGTTTTCAATGCCCAGTACCGCAATTTTTTCTCCGTTTCTCTCCAGCACTTTGTTTTCATTCATGAGCAATTGCCATCCCATGTCTTTATGTACTTGCATCAGCGCTTGCAGATTCGCTTGCTTTTCTGCTACTGAAGGCCAGTGCATATAATCTC
>CALEST010000124.1 GCA_937907555.1 uncultured Sediminibacterium sp. | reverse complement strand
TTTTATCATCGTCTATGCCATTTCCCGGGATTTCTTTTGGGTTTTTCCATAAAATATCTTTCAGGTCTTCGTGTGTGGTATCAACGCCGGAGTCGAGCACTGCAACTATTACCTGTTGTGCTTTCTTGTTTTTTTGCTGCAATAAATCGTAAGCTTTTTTTAAACTAATCCCGTGCAACTGACTGGTTTCCCAATCCATCAGATGCCAGCCCTTGGGAGTATCTGTTTGAGCATAAGTAGAATACGTAAAGCCCATCCCTATAAGAATGGCAAGCACATTTCCGCGAATCATGTAGTGTAAATTTTCTCTCCGTACAAATTTGCGTAATACTACGGATTTTTTTCAGCTTCCGGTTTTATTTATCAATTCATTAAGGCGATGTTCTGTAAGAGGGCTGCTAATAAAATGTTAAACCTTGCTGTACGACCTCCATTTTTCTATTACCTGCTTCATGTCTTGAGGAAGTTCAGATTCAAAAAATATTTCCTTGCCTGTTATCGGGTGTATAAATCCCAGTGTAGTTGCATGTAACGCGCACCTGTTACAAATGTCAAAACAGTTGTCAACAAACTGTTTGTACCGGGCATAAATAGTACCTTTTAATATTTTGTCTCCACCATATTCAAAATCATTAAAGAGGGTATGACCAATATGTTTCATATGCACCCTGATCTGGTGGGTTCTGCCAGTTTCCAGATGACATTCAACCAGTGTTACATAATTGAATCTTTCCAGTACTTTATAATGGGTAATGGCATGTTTCCCTGTTTCACCGTCCGGGTATGCATCAAACATTTTTCTGTGTTGTTTATGCCGGGCAATATGGGCATTGATGGTTCCTTCTTCGGTTTCCATATTTCCCCAAACCAGTGCGGTATATTTCCTTTTAACGGTATGATTAAAAAATTGCTTTGCCAGATTTGCTGCAACTTCTCCTGTTTTGGCCAATACAATCAATCCCGTTGTATTCTTGTCTATTCGGTGCACCAGGCCGAACCTGGGTAAGCTGTCTTCGCTGATATTGGGATTTTGCTGACGTAAATAATAAGCAACACCATTTAATAAAGTCCCGCTGAAATTTCCCACTCCCGGATGAACAACCATATTGGCTGGCTTATTAATTACCATCAATGCATCGTCTTCATATACAATATTCAGGGGTATGGGTTCTTCTTTTAAGATGGTATGTTCCGGATTCACCAGGCTCATCAGCACAATCTCATCACCTGGTTTTATTTTATAATTGCTTTTAACTGTTTTGCCATTAACCGTTAAAAATCCTGCTTCAATGCCCTGTTGTACCTTATTTCGGGTAGACCCTTCCATATGCATCTGTACCCATTTGTCAATCCTATAAGGTTCCTGACCCTTATCTACTATAAAGGCTTTACGTTCATATAATGCATCAGACTGTTCTTCTGAAATTAATTCTGTATCTACGTGCATAGGGCAAAATTAGCTTTATTTTTGCTGTATGCTACAAGAAGTCCTTTTTGAAGATCTGGGAGTAAAATCTTATAAAGAAGTCTGGGATAACCAGGAAAAGCTGTTGAAGGCCAATGCTGATATTAAAATGAATTTTAAATTCGGGGAAGCAGCCAATACCAGGCCAGATCAAATTCCAACAACTCATCACCTCTTGTTCGTAGAACACCCACCCGTTTACACATTGGGTAAGAATGGAAAGGAGGAGCATGTCTTGATTTCTGAGGCGGACAGAATTAAAAAAGGGATAGAATATTTTCATATTAACCGTGGAGGCGATATTACTTTTCATGGTCCTGGTCAATTGGTAGGATATCCCATCTTAGATCTGGAAAGGTTTAAAACAGATTTGGGCTGGTATCTGAGAACACTGGAAGAAGTATTTATCAATACCCTTGCCGATTATGGATTAAAGGGGGAGAGGAGTGTAGGGGAAACCGGCGTATGGCTGGATGCTCATATAAAAGGAAAGGAGAGAAAAATATGTGCCATGGGAATCAAATGCAGCCGATGGATTACCATGCACGGTTTTGCATTTAATGTAAATACCGATTTAAGTTATTTTAGTCATATTGTACCCTGTGGTATTCAGAACAAACAGGTTACTTCACTGGCGCAGGAACTTGGCAGGGTAGTAGATATGTCAGAAGTTAAATACAGGGTGAAAAAGCATTTCGAAAATCTCTTCAATTGTAAGTTGGTTTAGTTTCCTAAAAAACTGGTAAGGCAATTAAAGAAAGCCGGGTGTAATTACTGTAACAGGAATTTATTTTTTTCCAGTATGATCCCATCGCAATACAATTCAAACTGGTACCATCCGCTATGGTAAAAATTACTTTTTTCCAGAATGATTTTATCTTCCTGAATATTGGTAAGGTTGATTAAAAGTTTCATGCCGCTGTAGATAAACAAACTGTACCTTTTATGCTGGGTATTGCTCAGGCTGATCACCAAGTTGCCTAAGTTGTTGGTGTAAACATATTGGGAAGGAATCCAGCTTACGGCAAGGGTGTCGGTTTTAGCGGGAAAATAGGCAACCGTATTTTTGTTTATGCGGCTTAAACTGTCTTTTGTGAAATTGAAAATTGAGTCTCTGAATTTCTTGTAATCCTGTTGCTTCAGTTCCTTAAAGAGTTTATTGTTCAACAAAACCTTTTGCGTATCAGCCTTGGAATTACGCTTCAATTTGCCTCTTTTTTGCGCCGTTGCGTTTTGAGTACTTAAATGAAGGAAGAGAATTAAATACAAGACTTTCATACGGATGCAAATATAATTTGAAGTCTTTAGAAGCAAAGGGTGTTTTTAGATAAGCTTCTATTGCCTTGTAATCCGCCACTATGTATTAACAATATATTTGCAGTCTCTTCAAAATACCCTTTTTGAATTAAATCTTCCGCAGCATAGAATAGTTTGGAAGTGTAAACAATATCCGAAGGGATATGGGTTCTTTGGTAAAAATCATTCATGTAGTCTAGAAGTTGGACGGGATGCTTGGCGTATCCGCCAAAATGATAATCATGTATACAATGTATCTTTCTATGAAGGGCATCCGGTAATAATCCGGCAATACTTTTTTCGAGGGCTGTATTGTTTTTTAACACACTGATGCCAATTATTTTCTGATGATCAGCAGCACCCATAATTAAGCCGGCTGCCATTGTACCTGTTCCGCAGGCACAAAGAATATGAGTGAACCCACTGCAATCCATTGCAGATAAGATGGTAGCAGCTCCCCTGGCTCCCTGCATTCCGTATCCCCCTTCCTCTACCCAATAGATTTCATTTTGCTTTGGAAAGGATTGAATGATTTCCTCTCTGTCTTTAAAGGATTCTCTGGAAACGGCTTTGATTTTCATACCCAACTCCCTTGCTTCCTGCAAAGTAGGAGAGTCGTCTGCTTCCCCTCTGATAATGCCAATCGATGCCAACCCACTCATTTTGGCTGCGGCAGCCAAGGCCATAATATGGTTGGAATAGGCCCCGCCAAAACTCCCAATTGTTTTATAACCTTTTTTTACTGCTTCGTCCAGGTAAAACCGAAGCTTAAACCATTTATTGCCACTGATAACAGGGTGAATCAGGTCGGTTCTCAATACAGACAATGGTATCTCACTTCCATTTTTTTTACCCAATCTGTCCAGCTCTATATGATTTATGTCAGGAAACATTCTATAATGAATTGTTGCAATGTTAATTGTTTTAACTTTGATATGTAAATTTAAACTATGAAACCTACCCTTGTTATTCTTGCAGCTGGTATGGCCAGTCGCTACGGAAGTATGAAACAAATTCAGTCTTTTGGCCCGGATGGAGAGACCATAATGGATTATTCCATTTACGATGCCATCAAAGCGGGTTTCGGAAAAGTTGTTTTCATCATCCGAGAAGAGTTTGCTGAACAATTCAAAGCCATATTTGAACCCAAGCTAGCCGGGAAAATTGAAACTGATTATGTGTACCAGCATCTGGAAGATTATACCAAGGGATATCCCATTCCGGCAGACAGAGCAAAGCCCTGGGGCACAGCCCATGCAGTGTTATGTTGTAAGGGTAAGGTAAACGAACCTTTTGCTGTGATTAATGCAGATGATTATTATGGCAGGGATGCTTTTGATAAAGCGGTTGACTTTTTAAATAACCAATGCAATGCATCCACATTTGCTTTGGTCGGCTATGAGTTACAAAAAACACTTAGCGAAAACGGAAGCGTAAGTCGCGGTGTTTGTACTGCAGATGCCAACCAGAACCTGACTGAGATTAATGAAAGAACAAAAATTTATAGGGAAAACGGAGAAATAGTATACGAAGATGAAGCCGGAAAACACCCATTGCCGGGGAATAGTCTGGTAAGCATGAATTATTTCTGTTTTTCACCCGATTTTATTGATATGTGCGAAGACATGTTTACTGCATTTCTAGAGGCGAAAGGGCAGGAGCTAAAGTCTGAATTCTTTATTCCCTATGCAGCCAATGAGTTTATTCAATCTGGTAAAGGGGTTTTAAAAGTATTACCTACATCAGCTCAATGGTTTGGAGTTACTTATAAAGAAGATGCTCCCGGAGTGCAGGCCGCCATCAATGCTTTAGTGGAAGCAAAAGTTTATCCGGCTTCTCTATGGAAATAACAGACCCTAGTTAATTTGCAGCTCCCTGAAAGTAAATGGGAGACAGCGCATCATAATATTTAAAAACCCGATCAGCAACTGATCGGGTTTTTTGTATTGTACTACTGTAAGATATTTAGACTCTTTATTGTATTTTCTGACTGAATTGAATAACCCAGAGGGTTCTTTTACTTTGTGTAGGCTTTTACAAAGAATACACAATCCTCTACTTTAGTGATCTGTGTTTTTCTTTCAACACCCTTCAGCGAAGATTTGGATGGAAGTTTTACTTTCCTGAATGCGGTGTCTGACTTTTTCAGGTCTTCAATGATTGAATGAATATTCTTCGATTTTACAGCGAATGCTACTCCGTCTGCCTGCGCCTGTCTGGTACTTAGCACACCAATCACTTCTCCGTTTTTATTAAATACAGGTGCTCCGGAGTTGCCTGGGTTTGCACTGATCTGAATCTGGTAAGAAAGTGAGTCACCGTTGAAGCCTGTTTTGGCACTCAGGTACCCCATTCCGTAAACAATTTCATTTCTGGGGTAACCCAGTGTAAATATTTCCTCTCCTAAAGAAGAGTTGCTTTTCTGGATACTGTAAGGAATGGACTTTACTGATTCGTATTCTTCATCATTGATTTTTAAAATAGCCAGGTCTTTGTCGTGGTCAATTAAAACGATAGAAGATTTAAATTCAGCACCCTTGCTGTTGACAACAATGGCTCCTGTTCCTTTCAGAATATGGGCATTGGTAACAATATATCCCTTGGGATCTACAAGAAAACCTGAACCTCCGCTTAATAATCTTGCGTTGGTAGGAATTTTGGAAGTTACTTCATTAATGATATTTACCTGAGCCTGCTGGTTCTTTTTTACTACTTCCAGGTCTTTCCCTAATTGCTCCAGTTTGGGGTCATTGACGGAAGTAGAGAAATACATGGCCAATCCGCTGATAAACAAAGCAATAACACCTCCTACGGATGCTGCGATGGCAGTGACTCTTTTATATTTGTTCCAGAATTGAATCACTTTTCCCTTAGGGCTTAGTGCACCTCCTTCATTCAGATCACCTCTTTCCAGCAAGTGCTGGTGAACTTCATGAAGCGTTTGTTTGATCTGGATATTGGCTGCATAGTCCGCAATCTGATGAAGGAACATATTGTGCTCAACCACCATCTGATCAATCTCAGGCGTTGTCTTTCTCAGGTTCTCGAAATAACTGCGCTCTTCCGCACTCATTTCACCGCTGAGATATCGTTCAATTGCGTCTAATAATAAAATGTCATCCATCAAGGTTCTGTTCTTTTGTCCGGTAAATCTGTTTTTAAAGACTATTCACCGATATTATATTGTGAAAAGAAAAGTTTTTTTAATCTCATCAGGCATTTGTACTTCTGATTTTTGGCATTATTTGCATTGGTGTAGCCAAATTCAGCTGCCAATGCATTCATGTCCATTTTTTTTAGGTAATAACCTTGCAATAAACTTTTACAAGGTTCACCCAAACTGTTCAAAGCCCGATCCATGATTGCAAACTCTGCATTTCTCTTTTCATGGTTTTCCCAATCCTCCTCAACAGCTACTGTTTCTTCAAATCCATCAATTGAGCCAGTAAATCTTCCCATTTGCTGCAACCTCTTTAACCATAGTCTCCGGCAAATGGAATAGAGATAGGTTTTAATCTGACAAGTCAATACAAAAGAATCGCTCTGAGACTTTTCATATAAAGCAATCATTGCTTCCTGAAAAATATCCCTTGCCTCGTCGTAGCTCCCATTGTTATTCAGGATAAAAGCCTGAATCATATTAAAATTATCTTTATATATGATTTCTACAGCCTTTGAATCGTTGTGAGCCAGACCTTTCAGTAATGCTTGTTCGTTCGTATCTCCTTTCACTGTCTGTGTCTTTAATACGTTTGTCTATTAAAAGTAACCCAAAATAGGGCTAAAAATTTTTTTTGAAAAAAAAGGATTTTGCGGGGTTACCTTTTATTCATTTGGGTATTAACCTGTAATCATTCAAACTTAAAAAGAAAAAAAATGAAAAAATTATTATTCGTTTTGGCCTTAGGCGTATTCGCATCTTGCGCTGGAGAAAACAAAGAAGCTGCTGCTGACACTACTGCAACAACTGTAGACACTGCTGCTGCAACTGTAGACACAACTGCTGCAACTGTTGATACAACTGCTGCAACTGTTGATACAACTGCTAAGAAGTAATTGAATCGTCTGTTGGTGAAGAGATCCTGTGTATCTGGCTTGCAGATCAGGAACAACAGACCTAAGAATTTCATATGGCAAGCAATCGTTAGAAGCCGCTCCGTTTCCACGGAGGGGCTTATTTTTTTAAGTGTCTTTCAGTCAAAAACTAACTAACCAT
>CALEST010000123.1 GCA_937907555.1 uncultured Sediminibacterium sp. | reverse complement strand
TATTCTGTCCTCCCAGCTTCCCCTCTGCTTTCATGTACTGAATAAATCCATTTTTTTGTACTTCTCTAATTTGTAATGGCAATAAAATATTACCCTGCATTAAATCCTGATAATACACATTCTTTCTGCTCAATGCCTCATTCAGTGACAAGGAAAAAGCTTGCTTATCCGATGGCGGGGTTTCAAACTCTATATACCATTCATGATAACTTTTCCCTTCCCCTTGCTGAATTAAAGGAGCAACTGTAAATTCCGTAATTTTTGCAGGGTGTTTTTCTAATGTCATCTGTAATGCAGCTTCCACTTCTTCTCCAATCACGTGTTCCCCGAAAGCGGATATAAAATGCTTTATTCTTCCGGTAACCAGTATTCTGTAGGGATTTAAACTGACGAACTTTACAGTGTCTCCTATATTATAGCCCCACAAACCCGCATTGCTATTAATAATTAGGGCATAGTTCTCGCCCAGTTTTACCTCTTTTAAGCTCAAACGGGTGGGTGATTCATTAAAAATTTCTGCAGCAGGAATGAATTCAAAGAAAATACCACTGTTGGTATTCAATAACATCCCTTCCTGATCCATGGTATCCTGAAAGGCAAAAAAACCTTCACTCGCCGGGAACAATTCTATGGAATCTACCTGTTTACCTATGCTTTCCATGAGCCTGGCCCGATAAGGCTGAAAATTCACACCACCCTGAACCATAACACTGAAATGAGGAAAAATATCTGAAATCTTCTTGCCGGTTCGTTCAATCAATCTGTCAAAATACATTTGCATCCATGGAGGAATACCACTGATGAGGGTCATATCCTTGTTCAGGGTTTCCTGCACAATTTTATCCAACTTGGTTTCCCAGTCTTCAATACAATTGGTCTCGAAACTGGGTAGCTGATTAGATCGCAGATAGGCCGGAATATGGTGATTTACAATCCCGCTCAACCTTCCTGTGGGAATATCCCCCGTTCTTTCCAATACGGGAGACCCGCTTAAAAAAATCATTTTCCCATTGGCAAAAGCTGTATTCCCGGTTTCGGCCATATAACAGAACAGTGCATTTCTGGCTGTCTGGATATGATTGGGAATGGAATCCTTGGTAATGGGAATATATTTAACCCCACTGGTGGTTCCACTGGTTTTGGCAAAATAAATGGGCTTCCCTTTCCAGAGTATATTGGGCTTACCGGCCTTAATTTGCTCAATATAGGGTTTCATTAATTCGTAATCCCGGATGGGTACAGCCTGAGAAAAAGCCTTGTAATCCATACCAGCCGAAAGCCGGTGATCCTTTCCAAACTGGGTTTTAGCCCCCTGTTTAACCAGGTTTTTAAAAATAAGGTCCTGGTGCTGTACCGCATGCATCATCCCCTTACGGATACTATTATGTATAACATTGGCAAAGGGCTTTGCCAGCAGCGACTTATAGTTCATAGGCTAAAATTGATCCCAAAGCAACAAAAATAGGCTTATCCAAGTCCGTTTCAAGTACAGAAGGCTTAATTTTGCAATAATTTATTTCTAAAATCTTTGTGTTATATCGGGCGGAAACCTTACCTTTGCCGTCCTAATTTTGGACAGCTATGTTAGCAATAGTAAAAATCGCAGGTCAACAGTTTAAAGTACAAGAAGGTCAAAGCTTGTACGTTCCCCACCTGCAGGGTAAATCCGGTGACAAAGTAGAGTTTAACGACGTACTGTTCGTTGACAATGGTGGTAATATTTCAGTAGGCGATGCTGTAAAGGCAACCGTTAAAGCTGAAATCGTTAGCGACCTTGTTCAAGGCGACAAAGTCATTGCTTTTAAAATGAAAAGAAGAAAAGGTTTTCGTAAAAAGCATGGACACAGAACGCACTATACCAGAATTAAAATTGAAAGCATCGCTTAGTAATTAACATTTTATCGGTTTATACCGGTATTATAAAACATACAATTATGGCACACAAAAAAGGGGAAGGTAGTGTTAAGAACGGTCGTGATTCACAGAGCAAACGCCTGGGTGTAAAAATCTATGGTGGTCAGCCTGCACTATCCGGTAACATTATTATTCGTCAAAGAGGAACTCAATACCATCCTGGTAAGAATGTAGGAGTTGGAACAGACTTCACTTTATTTGCTTTGACTGATGGAATTGTAGAATTCAAAAAAGGTAAATCAGACAAGACAACTGTATCTGTTTTACCTGCGGAAGCAACCGCATAAAAAATTTTTTTTGTAGTTCCAAATACAATTTTTATTTTTAATGTATT
>CALEST010000122.1 GCA_937907555.1 uncultured Sediminibacterium sp. | reverse complement strand
CCCTGCTTCCATTGAAAAAACTTTTGTAAACGGACATATGGTTTATGGAAATGGGATGTTTGATGAATCTAAATGGGGCGCCAGATTAAAATTCAGCAGAGATTAGCCTAAACTCAACCCAACAACTGCTCATGCAAGTAGACAAAGTTACTTTACAGGACCTTTCTGTATTTCATTCAGAAGAATATCAGTCTGTATTCCATCATATCAATCTAACCCTTACCAATGGGGGCAGAGAATATTTGCGTTACTTACTGGCCCATCCTTTAGAAACGGTTAAAGCCATTGAGCAAACACAAGCAACCATTCAGCAGTTGGGAACCATTATGGATCAGTATCCCATTAGTCCATCCAATGGTACGGTACTGGTGATGGAAAAATTCTTTGAGTCGCCCATCAACAATTATCCCTCAGATATTGGATTTGTTAGTGCTTTATGGTATAAGTATTTAAATTTGGCCGACTATTCCCTTTCGAAATTTACAGTAGAGCATGCCCTGGACTTTGTGCAGGGTATGGAAAAAATAGCGGCCTTGATCAACCTGGAAAACGGATCTGTCTGGCTTAATCAAACTGCAGAACGCATTCGTCAGTTACTGAACAAGGAATTGGTTCATGACATGCTTCAGGCAAATAAGAAAAACTTAACGCCCGCTTCTATTCTGAAGTTTGCTCAGTTTATAAGAACAAGATTTAAGAACCCAACAGAAGAACTGATTGAAATACATAGCAAGCTGGATGCATATTTAAGTTTAGCCAAAGCTGCCAAAAAATTTCATTTTACCTACCCGGAAGTAGTTGAAACCGAAGAGCCTTGTATTGAAGCAGAAGGCCTGTATCATTTTTTACTGGAAGTGCCCGTGGCTTATGAAGTAAAACTAAATCAGTCGGAGAACTTTATTTTTTTAACCGGAGCCAATATGGCGGGTAAGAGCACTTTTATTAAAGCCGCAGGGCTTGCTGCCTATATGGCTCATATTGGCATGGGCGTGCCCGCAAAAAAAATGAAAATCAGCCGATTGGATGGAATACTCAGTAATATTCAGGTGACGGATAATATCATGAAGGGTGAAAGTTTCTTCTTCAACGAAGTACAAAGAATCAAGAAAACCATTGAGCGTATCAGCGATGGAAAAAAATGGTTAATCCTGATTGACGAACTGTTCAAAGGAACCAATCAGGAAGACGCGGTAAAATGCAGCACTGTGGTGATTGAAGGTTTGAGAAAACTTCCGAATGCCCTGTTTGTTTTGTCTACCCATTTGTATGAAATTGGCCACCAACTGAAGCATTACCCCAATATTCAATTCCGCTATTTTGAAACTGCTATTCAGGACGATCAGTTATTGTTTAGTTATCAATTAAAAGAAGGAATTAGCAATGACCGCCTGGGATACCTGATTTTAAAAAGAGAAGGGGTGGTTCAAATGTTAGAAAATTTATAGTACCTTGACTATAAATTTATACAGCATGAAATTCCTTGTAAGGTTTGTAGGTATTTCCATGATCATAGTTGCCCTCTATAATGTATGGGTAGTTATTGATGTACCTCCTACATTCAAGGTTTTGGCTACTACAAAAGTGGATTCCAGTGCAATAATTAGTTTGGGGAATGATGCTGGCCAGGGAAATATGCTAGGCATTCAACCTGCCCTTGCTCCAATACACTATTCCAATAAAGTTACCCTTAAAGACAATTTGCGCGGCTATCTGCAGGCTGCCAATGCAAGGGGTTTAATCAATGCAAAAACGGTTATTATTTTTCCGGAATACATTGGTAGCTGGCTGGTAGCCATGGAGCAAAAAAGCAGCGTATATGAACAAGCCAATCTAACTGATGCTATGACCGCTGTTATAACAGCCAATATCTTCAAATTCGGTGTAGCCTATGTAACAGCACCATCCGGAACCAAAGACAAAGACAAGTACGCTGCATTTGCCATGAAAGCCAGGCAAGTAGCAGAAACCTATGATGAGATATTCAGCGAACTGGCAAAGGAATTTAAAGTTACCATTGTAGCAGGATCTATTGTTTTGCCAGAGCCTTCATTGGATGAAGCCGGCAAATTAAAAATTGCAAGAGGAAGATTGTACAACACCAGCGTGGTTTACAATCCCGAAGGAAAAATTCAGGCACCACTGGTGAAGAAAATATTTCCGATAGATGAAGAAGCAGGTTTTACTACTCCCGGCGATAAAAATCAGGTTCCTGTTTTCAATACCCCTGCAGGAAAACTGGCCGTGTTGGTTTGTGCAGATAGCTGGTATCCGGAAGCCTATTCCAAACTAAGCGAAG
>CALEST010000121.1 GCA_937907555.1 uncultured Sediminibacterium sp. | reverse complement strand
AGGCAGGAAAAGCATCACTCAAGCGGGGAAAACCCAATTATATCTATACCGTTGTAGGCGTAGCCCTTGTTTTACTAATCATGGGAATCATGGGCTGGTTCTTTTTAAATCTGAACGCAGTGGGCAATACCTTCAAGGAAGACATTCGCCTGAGCGCTTATATGCGAACCCTGAATAAAGACACCATTGCTCAGATTCAACAGTATATTGCGGGCAAGCCCTACGCCAAGAACGTAGTGTACGTAGACAAAAACACAGCCAAGGAAATCTGGAACAAAGAGAACAATGAAGACTGGGCAAAAATCCTGGACGTAAACCCCCTACCAGAGAGCATTGACTTCTATGCTAAAGCTGAATATGTAAATAAAGACAGTCTTGCCCTCATCAGTGCCGATTTAATGGCTGCCTATGGCAATCAGATTACCGATTTACAATACCCTCAAAGTCTGGTAACCAGTTTAAATGAAAGAGCTTCCAAAATTGGATTAATCTTTTTAGTAGTAGCTATTACGCTTTGTGTGATTGTTATTGTAAGCATCGACAATACCATTCGTCTGGCTATGTTCAGCAATCGCTTCCTGATTAAAACGATGCAGATGGTGGGAGCCACACAGTCTTTTATTGCACGGCCACTCAATATCCGCGCCATCATCAATGGACTCATCAGCTCGGGTATTGCCATCGCATTAATGTTCTCTTTAATTGGCTGGGCGGAAGCACAGTTCCCGCAATTAAAAGCCATCCGCAATACCAACCATACCTTGCTTTTGTTTGGCGGGTTGATTATACTTGGTGTTGGTATTTCTGTATTGAGCACACACAGAAGTGTATTGAAATACCTGAAGATGAAACTGGATGATTTGTATTAATGAGAATCGTTTAATTCCATTCAAATAAGTAGAAACTTAAATAATCTAAAAAGAGTTCATATGAGCACTAACAATAAACCCACCCCCCTTTTTTCAAAAGAAAACTTTTTATTTATGTTGATTGGCGGCCTTGTCATTGCCCTGGGCATGTATTTAATGAGTGGTGGAAAAAGTGAAGATCCCAGCGTGTTTGCCAATACCGAAGTCTATAGCAAAACACGTATTACCATTGCGCCTATTTTAATTGTAGTTGGATTGCTGATTGAAGTTTACGCAATCTTTAAGAAACCAAAGACTGCATAATGACCTATTTAGAAGCTGTCATCATCGCCATTATCGAAGGCATCACAGAGTTCCTTCCCATTTCCTCTACTGGTCATATGATTATTGCCAGTTCCTTTATGGGTATTGCCAAGGATGATTTTACCAAATTATTTGAAGTAGCCATTCAACTGGGTGCGATTTGTTCGGTTGTGATTTTATTCAGAGGAAAATTCTTCCCACTGAATCGTTGGAAATTTTATTTAAAACTCATCATTGCCGTTTTGCCTGCATTGATTTTGGGAGCATTGTTTTCTGATACCATTGATGCATTACTGGAAAGCCCGATGGTAGTTTCCATTACGATGGTATTGGGTGGAGTTGCCTTGATTTTTATTGATTCCCTTTTCAAGAACCCTACTATTTCTGTTGATGAAGAAGTCTCCAATAAAAAAGCTTTTGTTATTGGCTTCTGGCAATGTGTAGCCATGATTCCAGGCGTAAGAAGAAGTGCAGCCAGTATTATTGGATGAATGCAACAGGGATTAACCAGAAAACTATCTGCTGAGTTTTCTTTTTTCCTTGCGGTACCAACCATGGCTGCAGCAACCGGTTATAAATTATTGAAAGCTTACACAGAAACGCCTGATTTAATATTTACCAGAAACAATATGATCTTACTGGGTCTGGGGAATGTGGTTGCTTTTCTGGTTGCCTTACTGGCCATTAAATTTTTCATCACTTATTTGCAGAAATACGGCTTTAAACTATTCGGCTGGTACAGAGTAATTGTGGGTATGATTCTAATAATCCTTATCTTAACAGGACACCTGAAATAAATACCATGTCTGTTACTACAGCCAGCAAAAAAGTAATCAATGGTTGGGCGATGTACGATTGGGGCAACAGTGCTTACAATCTGGTTATAACTTCCACCATTTTCCCTGCTTATTACGAAGCCGTTACCGGAGACGGTAATGATCAAACCCTGAATGACACTGTAACGCTTTTTGGTAGAGAATATGTAAACACAGCTTTGTACAATTATGCACTGGCCATTGCATTTATTGTAGTTGCCTTATTATCTCCAATTCTCTCTTCCATTGCCGATTACAAAGGAAATAAAAAACAGTTTTTGTTTTTCTTTTGTACACTCGGCAGTGCAGCTTGTTCAGCATTGTATTTTTATGACAAGACCAATCTGGCATTTGGACTGGCTTGTTTAATTATTGCCTGCATAGGTTTCTGGAGCAGTCTTGTTTTTTACAATTCATTTCTTCCAGAGATAGCTGCACCAGAAGACAGAGACAAAGTAAGCGCCAAGGGATTCGCTATGGGCTATATCGGAAGTATGATTTTGCAGGTCATCTGTTTTGTATTTGTACTATCTCCGGATATCTTCGGCATTACCGTAGGTAAAGCGTCTCAGCTTTCTTTTTTACTGGTGGGCATCTGGTGGTGGGGATTCGGACAACTGGCTTTAAAAACACTACCTAAATCTGTTCCTGCCGGCGGAACCAAATCGAACAAAGAAGTATTGGCAGGAGGTTACAAAGAACTGAATAAGGTTTGGAAACAGATTCAGTCAATGCCGATTCTAAAAAGGTTTTTATTCTCTTTCTTCTTTTACAATATGGGTGTTCAGACCGTTATGCTGGTAGCCACTTTATATGGCAAGAGCGAATTGAATATCCCTACTATGAACTTAATCATCGCCATTTTGATTATTCAGTTTATTGCCATACCCGGTGCTTATACCATTGCATGGTTATCTAAGATTACCAGCAATTTCAAAGCATTAATGATAACGATTGCCTTCTGGATTGTGCTTTGCGTAATTGGTTACACATTACCCAGAAACGGCATTTATGAATTTTATGGATTGGCTGTATTGGTTGGATTTGTAATGGGAGGCATTCAGGCACTCAGCAGAAGTACGTATGCCAAACTGATGCCAGAGACCAAGGATACCACTTCTTATTTTAGTTTTTACGACGTAACCGAAAAAATATCAATTGTAGTGGGCATGTTCAGTTTTGGCTATATCAATGAATTATCGGGCTCACAGAGAAATTCTGTACTGGTATTGGTTATATTTTTTGTGATTGGATTGTTGATTCTGTTTTCAGGCGCTAAATTGCAGTCTAAACAGAAGGCCCATGAAACTGCATAGCATCAATCATAGTTATTTCAAGTTAGATGGCGGAGCCATGTATGGCGTTGTTCCCAAATCATTGTGGAACAAACTCAATCCTGCCGATGAAAACAATCTTTGTAACTGGGCATTGAGAAGTTTGGTAATTGAAGACGAAGGTCGTTTGATATTGATTGATACCGGCATGGGCTTTAAACAGGATGCCAAATTCTTTGGGCATTACGGTATGTCTGAAACCAAGCAGATGGATGATGCATTGGCTCAGATTGGATTCAGCAGGAAGGATATTACAGATGTTTTTCATACCCACCTGCATTTTGATCATTGCGGGGGTAGCATAGAAAAACAAGGAGACAAACTGGTTACGGCATTTCCCAATGCTACTTATTGGAGTAACCCCATACACTGGGATTGGGCGGTGAATCCGAACGACAGAGAAAAAGCCTCTTTTTTAAAAGAGAATATTTTACCCATTCAGGAGAGCGGACAATTAAAAATGATTGATGCACCTGTTAATGAATTTACCAACGATGGTTTATTGGCATCGGTTCCCTTTACCAATAATATCAGCATTCGTTTTGTAAACGGTCATACCAGGAGTATGATGTTGCCACAGATTAATTACAAGGGAAAGACCATTGTTTATATGGCAGACTTATTGCCTTCAGCTTCTCATATCCCCTTGCCCTATGTAATGGGCTATGATATGTTTCCACTTACTACCTTGAAAGAGAAAAAAACTTTCCTGACAGAAGCGGTAACCAAGGATTATATTTTATTCTTTGAGCACGACCCAAGCATTGAATGCTGTACCCTGCAGCAAACCGAAAAGGGTGTCAGAATGAAAGAAGCGATTCATTTAGCAGACCTTTAATACGGAGCAATTATCTTTCAGAAATCATTGAACTGAAGGGGTACCGTAAATTCTTGTACCCCATCATGTCTACTTTTACGCTGCCTACTACAATGGGGCTTTCTATGCGTAAGGGTACATGATTGGCGTCGTCGCTTACCCAAACCGTCATTTTCTCTCCTCCTTCAAACAAGGTACCTTTTACCAACAAAGGTTTGAACTTGATGGCCCTGAATTTGCCAAATCTTGTTTTGATGGTTTCCTTACCGAGATACTTAATATACAGGTTGAAGATTTCATTGTCCAGAAACATGGTGAAAGGAATTTTATCTTCAGGCTTGTACTTTTCAAAATTGATATTCCTGGCATAATAAATGGCACTCAAAACATCCTGAATACAGTTGGGTACTTTCACTGTTCCTTTTTCACTGGTAGCCGTATTCGCCTGTCTGTTAAAATTTACGTTCTCATTTATTTTGTATCCGCCCTCATTCACATTGCGAATGAACTTGATGGGCTGCAGATTATTGGTATCTATATAACTTTCATACTTATCTCTTACCTTGAAAATCCAGTCGTATCTTGAATTGGATGTTCCCTCACCAACCAAATGATAAACAGGTTCATTATTCAATTTCTCCGCATTCACTGAAAACGTTGCTGTTCCTGCATTCACATACAAGCCAATCACATTATAAAAAACAGTAAAAGAGATTTGTTCACCTGACTGAAAAGCATAATTGCGAATACCACAGAATTCATCCCCCGCCGTTAAGGGTCGGGAAAGCAGGATTAATAATAAAACGACCAGTGTTTTTTTCAGCACGATTATTTGTTTCTAAATATTCTTAGTCCTAATATAAACAAAGTCCCGAGAATCGCAGGCAAGATTAAGTTAATTAACCAGATACCCGCGGCTGTGGCAATAATTCCAATTGAATTATTGCTTAACAAACCAAACAACAATAAACTTACTTTTCCCCTGAAGCCTAATTCTGCTAAAGCCATAGAAGGAATAACTGCCAATACGGTAAGCATAACCCCTACCATTGCAAATGCATCCAGCCAATATAGGTCTACTCCAAAAACCTGAAACAACAAAAGATACTGAAACAGAAAAACCAGATATCTTCCCAATGAAAGAGAAAGCAGTCTTACTAATTCTTTTCCTTGAACAGACTCTAGCTTCTCTATGAAAAACCGATATCTGGCAACCCAGGGAATTCTTTCCAAAAGCTGAATAATTCCCGATAATTTAAAATAAGCCAGTGTAAAAAGTAAGATGCCTGCACCAATGATATAAATAAAACCGTCCAGCCAAAAAACAGAAAGGCCTTCCAGCTGGCGATCTGCATTGAGAATATACCAACGCATATACAACATCGACAAACTACCCATTAAAAAAGTAACAATAATCTGTGCCATGCTACCCGTTATGGAAAGAACAGCACCTCTTATTTTATTGCCCTCATTTAAATAAGCAGCTCTGGCGGCCGGTTCACCAATTCGATTGATCGTATTGAAACCCATTGCCTGACCGGCAAGTATAGCTTTAAAAGACTGTAAAAATGAGATGGTCTGAAGGCTCACTACCTGTATCTGCCATTTGCGGGCTTCAATCCCCCAGTTCATTAGCATTAGAATCAGTACAATACCGATTTTCCAGTTTTGCGGACCATTCAATGCATCTAAAATAATCTGCCTCGATTGCTGTAAATCGGATTGTGTTTTTAGCTGCTTATAAATTGCCCAGCTAAGCCATATAAATAAAATGGGCCCGACAAGATAATTCAGCAAATTTTTCGTTCGTTTCGTCAATCCTTCGTTTTTGTAAAGTTAAGGATGTAAGTCGTTTATTATTTATCCCTATTTTCACAAAGCAATGAAATACGATTCAGTCATTTTAGGAATTGATCCGGGCACACAAATTTTAGGTTATGCTTTATTGGGCATTCAAAAAGGCAAACCATCATTGATTCGTATGGATACGTTGAAGCTTACCAAGGAAAAAGATATCTATGCCCGTCTGGAAATTATTTATAGAACCATCACCGATTTAATTAAACAATACAAGCCAGATAGTTTTGCCATTGAAGCGCCGTTTTTTGGAAAAAATGTACAAAGTATGCTCAAGCTGGGCAGGGCTCAGGGCGTTGCCATTGCGGCTTCTATGCAAACACAAATTCCGGTTACAGAATACGCACCTAAAAAAGTAAAGCAATCCATCACAGGCAATGGCAATGCAGACAAAGATCAGGTCTGGAAAATGTTACAGCTCACTTTAAATATTGAAAAGAAACCCGCTTCATTTGATGCAACAGATGCATTAGCAGTTGCGCTTTGTCATTTTTACCAAAGCAATAGCCCCCTGGCTGTTAAAGGCAAAGCTTTAAAAGGATGGGATGAGTTCCTTAATAAAAATCCGGATAGAGTTAGAAAATAATCTCCAGGAAAAATACCACAATACAGATTGGATTTAGGGCAAGATTACTGCAAAGCAGCCATTATTTTTTGTTGCGTCTGGCTCAGTTCTTCTGGTGTCATTTTCAATTTCCCCCTGGTGAAATTTAAGTCATCGGCACTATTGATGGGAACTAGGTGCAAATGTGCGTGCGGCACTTCTAATCCCACCACACTAATACCGCAACGATTGCAGGGAAACACTTTTTCAATTGCTTTGGCAATGGGTTTGGCAAAAAGTAAGATTTCAGACAAATAATCATCCGACAAATCAAAGAAACGATCGGTCTCTGTTTTGGGTATCACCAACACATGGCCTTCTACCAAAGGAAATATATCCAGGAAGGCAAAAAACCGATCGTTCTCAGCTATTTTGTACGAAGGGATTTCTCCCGCGATGATTTTGGAAAAAATAGTCATGTATAAAATTTATACAGTAATATCTTCAACTTTAAACTTAATGATACCATTGGGTGCCTGCACTTCAGCTACTTCCCCTTTCACTTTACCAAGCAAGCCTTTCCCAATTGGAGATGACGCGGAAATTTTTCCCAGCTTAAGATCGGCTTCTTTTTCACCTACAATCTGATAAGTCACTGTCTTCTTGGTAGCCATATTGGTAATGGTTACTTTGGTCAGGATGGTCACTTTACTGGTATCAATAGTGCTCGTATCTACAATTTTAGCATTGGCGATAGCACCTTCTAATTGTTTAATCTTGGCTTCTAACATGCCTTGCGCCTCTTTAGCCGCATCGTACTCTGCATTTTCCTTTAAATCACCTTTCTCTCTGGCTTCAGCAATTGCTTTGGAAGCCGCAGGACGGTCTACAGATTTCATTTTCTGCAATTCCTCGCGCATCTTATCGAAAGTCTCCTTCGTAACATACATGTTGGTTTCACTCATAGTTCCGGCTTTAGGATTGGTAAAAAAAAATACAACGCCACATTTGACTGCGACGTTGCATAAATACAAAGATAAGAAAATAATCCTATCCTATCGAATATGGTTTTCTGATAAAAATTTGGCGAATTAAAAAAAAAGTATACTTTTACTGTGTACTATTACACTAATACACTATTCATGATTCATTTTAACAATGTCAGTTTTGGGTACACTAAACAAAAACCTCTGTACGCAAATATTCAGCTGGAATTAAAGTCTGGCAGTGTTTACGGCTTATTGGGCAAAAATGGTGCGGGCAAATCCACCTTGTTAAAGTTAATGGCGGGGTTGGTGCATCCACAAAAAGGTCTATTAACCGTATGCAATGCCAATCCCATGAAAAGAGAACCTGATTTCCTGAATCAGGT
>CALEST010000120.1 GCA_937907555.1 uncultured Sediminibacterium sp. | reverse complement strand
TGAATTAGCTATTTCCAAAAAGTACGATTATGTTATCTGTGGACATATCCATCAGCCACAGGTGAGAACAGTGGAAACACAGGAGGGTAAAGTTGTTTATATGAATAGCGGTGACTGGGTTGAAAATTTAACTGCGCTTGAATACAATCAACATGAATGGACGGTGTACCAATATGACCCAAAGGCATTTATTGCAACCGACCAGGAACAGCCCAATCACAAAACAACAAACCCTAAAATAAATGTGATTACAGATGAAGTGAGTTTGTTTTTAAACTCTTTAATCCTTCAACCATGAAAATATTTTATGCAGTTCAGGCAACCGGCAATGGACATATAGCAAGGGCAATAGAGCTTATGCCCTATCTTCAAAAACTAGGCCAGGTAGACATTTTTTTAAGTGGTAGCAATAGTCATTTGCCAGCAGCCATGCCTGTAGTTTACAAAAGCAAGGGGATAAGTCTTTTTTACGGTAACAAGGGGGGATTAAATTACTCACGGATGCTGCAGTCCTTTTCACCACTGCAAATTATTAAAGAAGCATCCGCATTGCCCGTTGACAAATATGACTTAGTTATTAATGATTTTGAGAGTATAACTTCTCTGGCCTGTAAATTGAAAAGGGTGCGTTCCATTGAACTCGGTCATCAGGCAAGTTTTAAAAGCATTCATACACCAAGACCCGCTAAAAAAGAATTTCTGGGTGAATTTATACTGAATAACTATGCTACTGCAAGTGATTATATCGGACTGCATTTTAAGAATTATGATTCTTTTATTCATGCGCCAGTAATAAAAGAAGCAGTATTAAAGGCAGACCCCAAAAACAAGGGATATATTACTGTTTACCTCTCGCATTATAGTGACGAAGTGTTGCAGCAGTATTTTACCAAATTTGCCTCTGTGCAATTTCAGGTATTCAGTAAAAAAATAAAGCAACCGATTCAGCAGGCAAATATTCAATGGATGCCCATCAGCAATGAAGGCTTTACCAAGAGCATAATTGATTCAGCAGGCATTATTACTGGCGCGGGTTTTGAAACACCTGCAGAAGCCATGTATCTTAATAAGAAATTATTGTGCATTCCTATTAAAGGACAATACGAACAGCTATGCAATGCAGCTGCCCTGGAAGAACTTGGCGTTACCATATTACCCGCAATTAAGGAAGATTTTACTGCAAGGATGGAGTGTTGGCTGAATGCAACGCAGCAGGTCTCTTTTTCTTTGCAGAATACTACCAGTGGTCTAATTGAAAGACTAATGGAAGTTGCAGACAGGCCTTTCGCTATTTTAGAAGATGCTGATTGCATCAATATGATTAACCTACCTCAACTTTCTTTTAAATTATAAAACTTGATTAATTCTACACCTATTAAAGCCAGTGATTTTGGCGATGAATTTTTATGGGGAGTAGTTATTGCTGCTGCTCAAAATGAGGGCGCGGCAAAGATTGGGGGAAGAGGACCATCCATCTGGGATGAATTTGCAAGAAAGACGGGTAAAATTAAAAGCGGTCATCAGCCATCTGTTGGCTGTGATTTTTATCATCGTTATAAGGATGATTTATTGCTGGTTAAAGCACTGGGTTTTCGTGTATTCAGATTTTCTATTTCCTGGAGTAGAATTCTACCTGAAGGAATAGGAAAAGTTAATCCGGAGGGTATATTGTTTTATCATCAGGTAATAGATGAGTGTTTGCAATTGGGCCTAATTCCTTTTGTTACTTTATATCACTGGGATTTACCATCCGCATTGGAAAAAGATGGGGGATGGACATCTACACATATGCTAAAATGGTTTACCCGATATGTACAGGTATGTGTGAAAGAATTTGGAGATAAGGTAAAACACTGGATTGTATTGAACGAGCCAATGGGTTTTACTTCGTTGGGGTATATGATTGGAAAACATGCTCCCGGAAAAATTGGATTGAGCAACTTTCTTCCTGCAGTTCACAATGCAGTAATGGCACAGGCAGAAGGAGGAAGAATCATCAGGGCCCATGTAGCGCATGCTATTATTGGCACTAGCTTTTCCTGCAGTGAAATTATTCCATTCTCACAAAGCGAAAAAGACAGGGCAGCAGCGCAAAGAATTGACATTCTGTTAAACCGTTTATTCATTGAGCCTGCTCTGGGACTGGGTTACCCCTCCGATGATTTTTTATTAATGGATAAATTATACTTGCACAATAAAGCCTGGAAGTTCAAAGAAAGAATGCAATTCGATTTTGATTTTATTGGATTGCAAAATTATTTTCCTGTTGTTGTTAAGCACAATGCCATGATACCGATTATTCAGGCAACAGATGTAAGTGCCAAAAGAAGAAAACAGCCTGTTACAGATATGGGCTGGGAAATTAACCCCAGCAGTTTTTATAATATCATTGAGCAGTTTGCTATGTATAAGGGCGTTAAAAAAATTATCATTTCTGAAAGCGGAGCCTATTTTAAAGACAAACTGATTGCGGGCGTTATAGACGACCAGCGCCGGATTGAATATTATCAGCAATTTCTTCAAGCTTTATTAAGAGCCAGGAATAATCAACTACCTGTAGCAGGATATTTTGCCTGGACGCTCATGGATAATTTTGAGTGGTCTGAAGGATATCATGCAAAGTTTGGATTGGTTCATGTTGATTTTGCAACTCAGTTAAGAACAGTAAAAGCTTCAGGACATTGGTTCAGACAGTTTTTAGCGCAATAATGTAGTAAATTGGTGGGATGAAATCCACTCTCATTATAGCGATTGCCTTAATGTCAATTACCAATACAAAGGCACAGGCTCCTACCTATTATATTACTGCAGATAAAGTTTTCGATGGTGAGCAAATGCATACCAATTGGGCAGTGATGGTAAAAGCCAATAAAATAATTGCAGCGGCACCTAAAGAGAAACTTACAAAGCCAGCAGACGCCATTGCTGTTCATTATCCTGGTTCAACCTTAACGCCAGGCTTAATTGAAGGCCATTCCCATATATTGCTGTATCCTTATAACAAAACCAACTGGGACGATCAGGTAACCAAAGAAACAGATGCTTACCGAACTGCAAGAGCAACGGTACATGTAAAGAAAACCTTACTCGCAGGTTTTACAACTGCAAGAGATCTGGGATCTGAAGGTGCCGGATATGCGGACGTTTCCATTAAAAAAGCCATTGAAGATGGTATTATTCCAGGTCCCCGTTTACTGGTTGCCGGCAGAGCTATTGTTGCTACAGGTTCCTACGGTCCCAAGGGCTTTGATTTGGACCAGCATATTATGTTGGGTGCAGAGGAAGCAGATGGAAACAATCTGATTAAAGTAACCCGGGATCAGATTGGGAAAGGAGCCGACCTGATAAAAGTGTATGCTGATTATCGTTGGGGATTAAATGGTGAAGCAGCTCCCACATTTACCTTAGATGAGTTGAAAAAAATTAATGAGGTAACCCGGAGCAGTGGCAGAGTAATGGTTGCTCATGCAAAAACCAATGAAGCCATGCAAAGAGCCATTCTTGCCGGAGCCACTACCATTGAGCACGGAGATTTGTTGGATGAAAATACTGCGGAACTCATGAAGCAAAAAGGAACTGTTTATTTTCCTACACTTGCGGCAACCGAATCGGTAACGCAATACAAAGGTTGGAAAAAAGGATCTGAGCCAGAACCAGAAGCCATCCAACAAAAGCGAAAAGCATTTTCCATTGCCATGTCTAAAGGAGTAATCATTGGCATGGGGGGCGATGTGGGAGTGTATGAACACGGTAACAATGTGCTGGAAATGGAGTTAATGGTACAATACGGAATGCCTGCATTACAGGTATTGAAAGCGGCTACCAGCATTAATGCACGTGCGTTGAGTATGCAGGATCAGATTGGTTTTATTAAACCTGGTTATTTTGCAGATCTGGTTGTTTTTTCCGGTGATCCATTACAAAATATCAGCGTTCTGAGGAATCCATTATGGATTATGAAAGACGGCGTGGTTTATCCCCCTGAAAAATTGTAAGAATCAATATCTTAGGTAAATGTTATACCAGCGCTATAAGAAAGAGTTCGCCATGCTGATTGGATTGGTAGTGGCTTTGTTGTTTTATTTTCTGAATCCACTTTCTTTAGCTCCCAAAGCAGTGGCGGTTTTATCCATTGCATTTGCCATGATTATCTGGTGGGTCCTGGAAGCTGCACCGCTGGCGGTTGTTGCATTGGTTCCGATTGTTGTGTTTCCCATGCTTGGCATTGCTGGTATTAAAGAAGTAACCAAATCGTATTCCGATTCTACTATTTTTTTATTCATGGGAGGATTCTTCATTGCATTGGCCATTGAAAAATGGAACCTGCATAAAAGGATTGCCCTAAACATTATTAATTTAACCGGAACCAACGGGGACAGAATTATTTTGGGATTTATTCTGGCCACCTGTTTTTTAAGTTTATGGTTAAGCAATACGGCTACTACCATGATGATGCTTCCGATTGCGGGTTCTGTTATACACGTAATAACCAGGCATCACAACCCCGACGGCAATATCAAAAACTTTTCTCTGGTGCTCATGCTGTCTATTGCCTATGCTTCCAATTTTGCATTGGGCACCATCATTGGAACTCCGCCCAATGTTGCTTATGTAGCACATATTAGCGAGCGATTCAATTATACCATTGGATTTACAGACTGGATGCTGGTATTTATGCCCCTTACCATTGTGATGGTTTTTGCATTGTATTGGGTAATGGTTAAATGGTTATACCCCAACCGAATCACTCATAGCGTTGAAGGTAAAGCCTTTATTGTATCTGAATTAAAAGGCCTCGGTAAAATGTCGCTGCCCGAAAAAAGAGTAATGATTGTTTTTTGCACTACCGTATTTTTTTGGGTTTCAAAAGATTTGATTAATCAATTTCAAAAAGTCATTTTGTTGGATGATGCCATGATTGCGATGGCCGGGGGATTATCACTGTTCATTATTTCATCTGGTCTTCCATCGGCTAAACCTGCTGCTTCGGCCAAATCCGAAGAACTGGTGCTGCTGGAAGAACCTGTTTTATCAGATGAAGAAAATGAAGACCATAACCGATTGCTGGAGTGGGGAGATACCAGTAAAATGGCCTGGGGAATTTTAATGATGTTTGGAGGTGGGATTGCGCTGGCCAAAGCCCTGGAAGACGCTAATTTACTGGAACAGTTAGGGTCTTATATTGCTTCTTTTTCTTCCTCCAATTTACTGGTGATGATTTTAGTAGTTACTACTTTATCGGTTTTCCTAAGTGAAGTGATGAGCAATATTGCGCAGGTGATTGTATTGGCTCCTGTAATTTCTTCAGTTGCAATTGCTTTAAATATGGATCCGCTTTCATTGGGAATACCCATGACATTGGGTGCAAGTGTTGCGAGCATGTTGCCCATGGGCACTCCACCCAATGCCATTGTATTTGCCAGTGGTCATGTTAAAATTAAAGACATGATGAAGACGGGCTTTGTATTAAATATTGTCTGCATTATCATCATTACTTTGTTCTGCTGGCTATTGCAACCATATTTGATTAAGCTACAATGATAAAACCATGCCGGTTTGTAGAAAATTATTTTTTCTTCTTTGGCTTTAACTGGTGCTTCATTAACCAGCTGATAAAATCGGGTTCAGCAAAAGCATTGTCCCAGCTATTGTGATTTACGCCGGGGTACTCAATGTATTCAACAGGTACTTTTAGCTCTTTCAAACGGGTTACCATATTTCTGGACAGATCTACTTTTACCACTCCGTCTGCATCACCATGAAATACCCTGAATGCGGTTTCTTTTACTTTATCGTTGTAAAGTGTTTCATTTCCTCCGCCACAAATGGGTGCTGCTGCAGCAAACAATCCAGGGTTTCTGTAAACTGCTTCAAAAGTACCCATGCCACCCATGGATAAACCTGTAATATATACCCTGTTATTGTCTATAGATTCTTCCTGTTTTAATTTTTCAACCAGTGCAATCGCTGCAGCCTGTGGCCAGTTGGGAATACTGTCATAATTAAACCGGAACTGAATGGGATTCTTGCTGCGATCTATAGAAGAAGTAGCCCAATAGGAATCTGATGGGCACTGAGGAAATACTACAATCGCCGGAAACTGTGATCTGTTCTCTGCTTTTAAAAACAATTTGGATCCGTGTACCAGTTGTTTTTCGTTGTCGTTTCCTCTTTCTCCGGCTCCGTGCAATACCAGAATCAAAGGATATTTCTTACTCTTATCATAGTTCTCAGGATAAAGAATTCTGTAAGGAAGATTTTTATTGGGTCCGAAAGCAAATGTATTTTTCTGGTAGGCTGCCAGGGCAGGATCATAACTGCTTTTAGACAACCAGTTGTTCATTTGTAACCAATCCGCGAATCGCTCGATCCAGCCATCGGAAGGGATTTTT
>CALEST010000119.1 GCA_937907555.1 uncultured Sediminibacterium sp. | reverse complement strand
ATCTTCTAGTGAATGTTTTTCAATTCTACTTTTAGTTGGCTCAAAGCTGAATTTTCTATGTTTCCAACTACCGTTCACTTTATATCTACTCTCAATTTCTGCTCTGTTAAATGCTCTAAGCCAAGTAAATCTACCAACTCCTTTTCCACCTTTTTTATAAGTCGAGTGGGCGTAATTGAAGGATTCATAGTTGTCGTCATTGAAACCAATTCCGTTGTCTTTAATTATAAAGTCTATTATGTCAGGTAGTTTTTCTAGACCGTCTAACTTCAAATCACCTTGGTTAGAACGCAGAATGTCAATTTCAATTATTCCAGGTTTGGTCGCACTTTCTTCTTCTATTGCTTGTATGGAATTAACGATAGCTTCAAACAACGGCAAAAGAGTATTGCTGTAAGCAAGTTTCTTTTCGTTTATTTTTCCTTTAATGTCTATTTGCATAAGTCGTTAATTATTGGTGGCTGTCGTCTTTTTAGGGTTGCTGCCAACACCTAAATATACGCTACTCCCCCAGATCTAAAGAAAATGGAAGCGTTGTAATTTAAGGTTTTAACATTATGGTTTTTAAATTGTTCTAGCATCAATTCACTTATACAATTTTCATTGTTGGTGCAATACAATGTGGTTATACACTTCTTATTGTCAAGCAATATTTACCATTTGATTTTTTGCTCACTTGTAAATACTTTTCGGTGGTTCTGATATCAAATTGCCCAGTCGATCTTTTATTTATCTTATGTTAATTCTAATTAAAGCAAAGCCTCCTGAGTCCCAGACATAGCTATCCAAGGTCAGTGATTACTAACAGTATTATTAATTGGGGGAGAGATTATATTGTAACAATTGGGTATATGAATATAGTAAATTCATAAAGATTTTCAAAAGCTTAAATAAATAACCTGAAAATGCATGGCAAGATATTACAGGATTGTCGGCAATACTCACCAAGATTGTCGGTCTGCGACCGACTTCCTCCCGTATTGAACTTACTCAAACCCTTCGCATGCCAACCTTCGGTTGCCCTGCGGTTTTTTTTGCTTATTCGCTTGCCCGAATAAATTCGGGCCGCTCATTCGCAAAAAACCCCCGCAGCTTTCGCTGCGAGGGTTTGTGGTCTCGCCAGGAATCGAACCTGGATCTGGAGCTTCGGAAACTCTTATACTATCCATTGTACTACGAGACCAATCATGGGTGCAAATGTAACGGATGCTTGTTAATTCTGTTTCATCTGCTCAAAAATGCGTTCAGTATCTTCCAGTTTACAGAGCTCAGTCCCTTTATGCAATGTGGCAGCAGATCCGGCTGCTACCCCATACTGCAATACTTCTTTCCATCCCCAGCCTTTGGTTAACGCTGCCAGCATGCCTGCTACCATACTATCTCCCGCTCCAACTGTGCTCAATACTTCTGCCTTGGGTGCACAGGCCTGGTACACTTCATCCTCTGTAATCAGCATAGCTCCATCTGATCCCATGGACACTGCCATTGCTTTACAGCCTCCTGACTCAATCACCTGTCTTGCTGTTGGCACAACATCTGCGACATCTATCCATTCTTTACCAACCAGAGAAGCCAGCTCTCTTAAATTAGGTTTAATCAAAAACAATCCTTCCTTAACAGCAGCTTTTAAACCATCTCCTGATGTATCTATAATCAATTTGGCATTTAGCTGTGATGCAATGATGGCAATCTCATGAAATACGGCAACTGAAGTTCCGGAAGGCAGGCTTCCGCTGACTACTACATAATCGGCATGGAAACAATTGCCAATCGTCTGCATCAAGGATCCCAGTTCCTTTTCTGAAACCGATTCACCTGGCATTCCAAAACGATATTGCAATTTTTTGTCTTCATCAAATACTACAAAATTTTCTCTAGTATCATTCTCTGTTTCAATGGCAGAAAACTTTACACCTTCTTTTTCCAGTAATGCTTCCAGTGCTTTTCCTGTATAGCCGCCAGATAAAATAATGGCTTCAGAATGTACTCCCAGTTTTTTTAAAGCCCTGGAAATATTGATACCGCCACCACCGGGCTCTACTTTTGAAGAGAGTGCACGTAATTTTTTTTCAGGAACTAATTCAGGAACAGAAATGCTTTTATCCAAAGCAGGATTTAGCGTAATGGTTACAATGTTTGACATTACTTAAAGTTACAGCATTAAAATAAGAAGAAGCTATTCAACGCTTTACATAAGTAATCATTTCCTGTAAGGCAGCAGGCAGGAAAATACCAGTAGGAACACTACTCATGATTCTCAGATCCGTAATTAATGAACTTTCATTATCTAAGAAAGACAAAACACTTGAAGCCTTATTCCCCTTGAAGATTGAAGCAAAAATCTGATCACCCGCCATTTTCTGATAATGAAGCACGTGTAATAAAACTGCATCATACAAATGCCCTTTCTTTTCGGTAAAGGATTTATTGATTGCCAATGAAAGATGATTTTTCAACGCATCTACTATAGCCGATGCTCGCTGTTGAATAAACTTAAAAGCATATCCGCTACTTGCTTTTGCTTCTCCCCCCGCAATGCCTATGTAAATATGATTATCCTGATACCGCGGAAAGCGATAGGTAGTCATTGGGATGACTCCTTTTTCACGGTGTACAATGGTATAGTCCTGAATTTTTAATTCGCTTCCGATATAATCCCTGATTGCTTTTTCGTATGCCTCTTCTGGCAATAGACGTTCAGTAAACAAAGTGTATTCAACCAATGCCTTTGTTGTTGAAGTGGGTAATACATACATGAAAGTAGTACCATGTTCCTGACTAACCCTGAAATCCATAAAGACTGCTTTTACTGGATTAAAACAGGGAGAAACTGTTTCAATTTCCCAACCAGTAAAATGTTGCAAAAAATGATAATCATTAGAAGTTGCGGGAATCGGGTCAAATAAGATACTACTGAAAACATAGGAAGCATAAATAGCTGTTCCATCGTTCAATTCAATGCCTGCTGGTGTGAGATTAGGTGATGTAGTTTGCGATACTTGTTTTTCTGTAGCACCCAGCAATCTTTTTACAGATGCTTTCTTCCATTCAATATTGGGC
>CALEST010000118.1 GCA_937907555.1 uncultured Sediminibacterium sp. | reverse complement strand
AACGGTCAGATCAATTTTTCCTGCTCTGATCATTCCAAAACTTTCCGCACTGTCGAAAAAAGCGCCTCCGGGAATAACGGTTACGGTTTCTTTTCCTGCATTAATTAAATCTGCATCAATGGAGGCTTCATCAGGATAAGGTCCCATTCCCAATATTCCGTTTTCACTCTGAAAAACAACAGAAATATCAGATGGAATATAATTGGCAACCAAAGTAGGAATACCAATGCCCAAATTCACATACATACCGTCTTTCAGTTCCTGCGCAATACGTTTAGCAATACCAAATTTATCTAAAGCCATGATGAGGGTTTATTTTGAAATATCATTTAAATACGGGTAGTTCTTCTTTCTATTCTCTTCTCATAATTCTTTCCTTCGAAAATGCGATGTACATATACACCAGCTACATCCACTTCATCCGGATCTATTTCACCTGGTTCAACCAAATGCTCTACTTCTGCAATGGTAATATTACCTGCCTTAGCCATTGAAGTAGAGAAGTTTCTGGTAGCTTTTCTGAAAACAAGGTTTCCCGACTTGTCTCCTTTCCATGCTTTCACAATGGCGAAGTCTGCGTGTATGGCTTTTTCCATTAAATACATTTTTCCGTCAAATTCCCTTATTTCTTTTCCCTCAGCAATTTCAGTACCATAACCTGCTGGAGTAAAATAAGCCGGAATACCCATAGCAGCCATTTGTATACCAGTTGCCAAAGTACCCTGCGGAACAAGATCTACTTCAAGCTCACCGCTTAACAATAGTTTTTCAAACAATGCATTTTCCCCAACATAACTGCTGATCATTTTCTTAATCTGACGGGTCTGCAATAACAGTCCAAGACCAAAATCATCAACACCTGCATTATTAGATATACAGGTTAAGGATTGAACATTATGCGCTACCAATGCAGCAATACTGTTTTCCGGTATTCCGTTTAAACCAAATCCACCCAGCATAATTACTGCACCATTTTTTATATCTGCAGTTGCTTCTAATGCATCTTTAAATACCTTATTCATTCTTATTTGGATTGTGATTTTTGATTAATCAAATTTCTTTCCCTTGCTGCAATAGCATCAATTGAATCAATCAGAACTTTAAACTGATTGGGATGTGCTTCATAATAATGATAGCTATCGTAAAAATTTTTTCGTTTTATGCCATAGCTGCTGAATACCTGCTCATACAAACGGATATTCTCTTTAATCTTTAAATTCAATGTGTCTTTTGCTGTAAGTCGGAGATAGTACTCATCCATCTTAATCATATCCCACATAATTTTACTCATATTATTGATGGGAATAACATCCTTGGGAATTTTCTCGCCTCCGCAAGCCATCATAAAAAGAACAATCAGGGAATAAAATAGTTTTCTCACTTCAGCTCCTCTTTATATTTATTGGCGTTGGGAATATCCAGCAACGATAATAATTCAACCGCTTTTTGTTTTTCTTCAAAACTTCCTTTCTTGAATATTCCAATTAATTCTGTTGTTTTACCCTGCATAAAAAATTGCAGTATCATGCTATTCGGATTCTCTTTATTCAAAGCATTCAATTGAATCAGTGCCTGTAAAATATTGGCTCTTGCTTCATTCTCATTCTCTATCATTTTATCCAGCCCTGCCCGATAATAGGTATAAATTACATCATGAATAATATTGAATTTGGTATTGATTAAATTTTCATTGAGCCAGTAACGGTTCCTCAATCCATCAAACATTCTCCATCCCGCAATTTTACTTCCCTCCGGTGCATTGTTTACTATATTCTGTGCTTTTCTAAAATAGGATTCTCCACTTTTGGGTGAAAAGGAATCATAGTCCAGACCAATAATCATATAAGCATAGTAAGCAAGCACAGCCGTTAAATTTGCCACACCTGCATCCGTACCCTGTACTCTGTTTTCATTGAACTCAACTGGCTGAAACTCTACATACTTAAACAACAATTCCGGATCAATAAAATTAACCAGTGCGGACTGATAGGAAGCATTAAAAACAGGCCTTGCCGCTTGTATCGTTAAAGAAGCTTTGTATATATTGGGTTCTACTGCCGATTCAATATTGATGATAAAACTGCATTCAATTTTTTCATTTTCCTTAAATACATCATTCGTCCACTTTCTGTTGTTCATGAAATTGTTCAACTGAGTCTGCAGGGTTGTGAATATTTTCCGGTCAACTGTGGTAGCTACTCTGGCTGCCATTACCGTTACTTTTGCTTTCAACTCCTGTGCATTCAGTAACTCTGGCAAACTAAACAACGCAAGAAAGAGTATTATGATACGTAAGGGATGCATGGTAAGAATAAATTGTACGGAAACTAAAAGTAACAAAAAACGACAGTAAAATACTGTCGTTTGAATCATTTTAGAAAGAATTAGCTTATCGGAATAGGTCGGTATCTAAATTTCTTCTGTGATACACTTTCCCCTCCATGAATTCTGTAGTTGCCAGAATTGCAGGATTTGGCATTTTCTCATATGCGCGGGAAATCTCAATCTGCTCCTTATTCTCATGAATTTCTTCCAGACTATCTGTGTGACTGGCAAACTCTTCCAGCTTATTATGCAATTCTTCGCGAAGGGAAATATTAATCTGATTGGCTCTTCTTGCAATAATGGCAATGGATTCATACAGATTACCTGTTTTCTCTTTTATGGAGATCAGGCTTTTGGTTTCTACCACACTGGCGGTATTGGCACTCATTTGCCTTCTTAGTTTACTCATTTTTTCCCGTTTTTTTAAGTATGTTAAGGGTTTGTGTTTTATACTTGTTTACCTCTTCAAGGTACTTGCTGTCTGTGAACCTTTCTGCAAACTCATTACACTCAGACAACACTTTTTCGTAACGCTCTTTTTGTTTTTCTTCATAACTCATTTCAGCATACTTAAAGTAAGACTTGATCATGAGTACTTTGTATTCGTCTGATTTTTTAGAATCCGGAAAATTATCTGCCACATTGCTGAACGCAATTGCCGCAGCTTTATAAAATCCCAGGTTATAATACAATTCAGCACTTAAGAATTCCTTGCGCTCTAACTTTTCCCTGCATAAATCAATGATCTCTGTAGCTTCCTTTACCCTTGGAGACGTGGGATGCGTACTAATGAAAGCCTGCATTAAACCCATTGTTTTGGTGGTATTTGTCTGATCCAGTTCAACCTTGGGCGATTGTTTAAAGTAGCAGTAAGCTCGCATGTATTCGCAATCCTGTGTTCTGGTGCTGGCAGGGAAGTTTTCTACAAAGCTTTTAAACATATTTTCCGCATTCAGGTAATCCTTGATATAGAAATAAGAATAAGCGTACTTGTAGTACATGTCTTCATATCTCTGAGAACCTTTTAAATAAGGGAAAATATCTTCAAAGAGCCTAAGCGCTTCCGGGTACTTTTTGTTGGCATAATACTGCTCCGCCATTTTGTACTTATACTCATAGTCTTTGCTCTTCATTATCTTGGCAAATTTGGTAGTACAAGCGGTTCCCAAAAAAACAGTAAGCAATAAAACAGTTACAATTCTACCCATAGAAGTTGGCGAAATTACGTATAAAATAGCAATTTAAGAAGGGTTTTTTGGAATTTGGGATCGTAGCCGTTAATTAATAGCTAAAAAGGCCATCCAGCGTTTAAACCGGACAGCCTTTTTGTATTACAACTTTAGGTGATATTACTTATTATCACCCTCTCCTTCCTGCAATTTTGCTTTGATTTCAGCCAAAGCGCCTAAATCACCCAAAGTAGCTTTTTCTACTTTAGCCTGGATGTTCTTAACGGCTTTCTTGGTGTTATCAGATTCAGCTTTAGCTTCTTTCTTAGCAGCTTCTTTTTCTTCAGCAATATGCTGCTCCCAAATACGGGCATGGCTAAGAACGATGCGCTTCTCGTTACGGTCAAATTCAATTACCACAAACTGAGCGGTTTCATCAGCTTTTACCTGAGTACCATCTTCCTTGTTCAGGTGACGGTTAGGGGCAAAACCTTCTAAACCATACTGTAATTGAACCAACGCACCTTTGTCATCTTTACGGGTAACTGTTCCTTCGTGGATAGAACCGATGGCAAAAGTTTCCTCAAGAGAATTCCAGGGATCTTCTTCCAACTGTTTGTGTCCTAACTGAAGTTTACGGTTTTCCTTATCAATGCTAAGGATGATAACGTCAATTTGTTCAGCAACTTTGGTATAGTCAGTTGGGTGATTGAAACGCTTCAACCAGCTTAGGTCGCTGATATGAATCATTCCACCAATTCCTGGCTCTAACTCTACGAATACACCGTAAGGAGTGATGTTTTTCACCAAACCTTTGTGCTTGCTGTTTTCAGGATATTTGTTTTCAATGGTGTTCCAAGGATCCTGAGTCATTTGTTTAATGCTCAAGCTCATCTTGCGT
This sequence comes from uncultured Sediminibacterium sp., assembly GCA_937907555.1. GTDB lineage: Bacteria > Bacteroidota > Bacteroidia > Chitinophagales > Chitinophagaceae > Sediminibacterium. Next base: position 12,436 of record CALEST010000118.1, on the reverse strand, counting down.
GCATCTTTATCTAAAGTAACCACTTTAGCTTCGTGCTCGTCACCTAATTTGAAGAATTCCTTCGCATTAATTGGGGTATTAGCCCATGTAATTTCAGATACGTGAACCAATCCTTCAACACCAGGCTGAATTTCAAGGAACGCACCGTAATCTTCAATATTTACTACTTTACCTTTTACTACAGAACCTTCAGCTAATCCTTCAGGTAATACATCCCATGGATGCGGAGTCAATTGCTTAAGACCTAAGCTGATACGCTTCTTGTCATCATCAAAGTCTAATACAACCACCTGTAGTTTCTGATCCATTTTCACCACTTCGCTAGGGTGAGAAATTCTACCCCATGAAATATCGGTGATGTATAGTAAACCATCCAATCCACCTAAATCCATGAATGCACCGAAGTCAGTGATATTCTTAACAATACCTTCTAATACCTGACCTTTTTCAAGCTTACTCATGATTTCAGCACGTTGTGCTTCAATATCACTTTCAATTAATGCTTTGTGAGATACAACGGCATTCTTAATGGTTTCGTTAATCTTAACTACTTTAAATTCCATTGTTTTACCAACAAACTGATCGTAATCAGTTACAGGCTTCACGTCAATCTGAGAACCTGGCAAGAAAGTTTCCATACCAAATACATCAACGATTAATCCACCTTTTGTTTTGCTGGTAACAGTACCTGTTACTACTTCACCGGTTTTGTGAACTTCCACAATTCTTTCCCAGGCACGGAAAATTCTTGCAGACTTACGGCTCAAATGAAGGTTACCGGAACGGTCTTCTTTTTCAACTACCATTACTTCCACTTCATCGCCTACAGCCAAACCTTGTAAATCACGGAATTCATTCAAAGAAACAAGGCCATCACTTTTAAAACCAATGTTTACAACAACATCTGTTTTAGTAAGTGCAACCACTAAACCTTTAATGATTTCACCGTCTTCAATTTGTACGAAAGTATTGTCGTATACCTTGTCGTACTTTTCACGCTCAGTTGCAGCATAATGACTTACGTTTCTCTTGTCAATACTCCAGTCAAAATCGTCGTGAGCAGTTTCTACTACTTCAGGTGCTTTTGTTGTCGCAGTAGGTACGTTAGCGGCTTCTGAAGCGGCTGCGTTCTCCTGAGCATCTGCGTTTAGTTGTTTATTAAATAAAATCATACAATAACCCGATGGTTTTAATCGGGGGGCAAAGGTAACAATTATTGTTAAATTTTAGCCTTTAAAAGGTATTATTTCCCATTTGCCTATTGCATATATATAAATATTTCGCTAATTTGTTCCCACAAAGCGTAAAAACTGATGAAAATCCATTTATCCTGCCTAATTGTAGGGATTCAATTGATCGGAGCAGTAAATGCACAATCGCACGATCCAAGAGTAGAACGGGCGTTGAGGGCACAGAAAAAAGCCATTGAGGCTCAAATAATGGCCAATAGGGCAGAAAGAGCCAAAGCCATGGCAATGGGGAAAAAGCTAAAAAATACTGAGCCAATCTTAACCGACGCAGAAAAAGCTAAAAAAAATAAAGAAAACCTCGATCGCATCCGCAGAAGGATGCAATTTATTCAAAACACCACTTCTAATGCCAACCCGGAAGCAAAATACAAAGCAGGACCTGGAGGTGCAGCGGAAAGGATAGGGTCACCGGGTTACAAAAGTCCCAGCAATAATATAGAAAGAAAAGAAGCGAAGATTGCCCAAACATATCCCAGAAGATTTTAATGCAGAATTTGTAATTTGGCAGCCTAACCAATCAAATTGATTATGCTAAAATCTATCTTACTGGGATGTCTGGCATCCTGCATCTTTTATACCAGCTTCTCACAAAAGGGATCCACTCAAAACCCTGCTGATATTAAAAAAATTCAGCAATTTCAAAAGAACATTAATCCTGGTGGTAAAAACAGTCAGGTGATACACCCGAGCAAGTCTGACGGATCTCCAGACATGCGGTACAAGGCCAATAAAGAAAAATTTAAAGCGAACGCACCGGGACCAAGAAAAGCAGACGGGACGCCCGATATGCGATACAAGGAAAATAAGGAAGCAAAGAAATCTCCTATTAAAAAATCAGGTCACTAATTGTAAGGATCAACAAATAAAAAATCCGCCCCGGTAAACCAGAGCGGATTTTTTATTTCAACGAAGAATTGTATTAGTCTGCCTTCAAAGCTTTATCGAGTAAGAAAATCAAATGTGTTCTGTGCGCTTTGGTATCTTCATTAGGAGAAACCGCAGCAGCCAATTTGGTTCTCAATTTTCTCAAAGTATACAAAGCCGCCGATTTAGATACTTCATCTAAATTTGAGGTAGGTGCAATTAAACTTGCAGCACCTTTTACAAAACTGATTTGCAAGTATCTACGGTACATATTTACATTGATATTGATATCCGCATCAAATATTCCTTTTACCAGATCTCCCATCACATCTACAACTCCGTATTCATTTCCATACAAACGGGTATTATTGATTCTTTGCAAAGTGATTGGATTTAAAATATGTGCCAATGCACCATTCACCTGCAGACCTAAGAAGTTGCTGGTTACTTTAAAATCTTCTCCATTCCCTGGCTGATTAAATCCGCGACGTTGCATTTGCAGATAAGGGAATACCTGGGTGTCAGCTTCAAATGCATTCGGAGCAAACACATATTTAGTCAACACTTCCATAGCTTTCTTTTGTGTAGCATAAGGTGTAGGCGTATAAGGTTTGTTGCCTGAATTCTGTTCAGGGAAACTACGATCAATATAAACACCCCCGATATAGCGGCTCACAGCATTGATCTGACCACTACGCTGTCCTTGCAACATGCTGTATCTGGATCTTAATTCTGCAAATGACTGACCAGGTTTTGTATATTTCTGTACCAGTTTACCCATTACATTATTTACCAGTTTAAAACGCTCTTCTGCATAAGCAATGGCGTCACTACTCATATCATTCACATTCACTCTGGGGTCAATTGCTTTTCCTGGTGCACGCATATCATCACCGTCATTTCCAAATGCCAATTTTGGATCATTGCTTCTAGACAAAATCTTGGTCAACATTGCTTCTTCTTCCGCTTCATTGAATGGAGTGTAACCATATTCAATAGCCCAGATATCATAAGGTCCGGCTTTGGTTGTATAATAATCTCCTTGTTTACTTCTATCTAAAGAAATATTAACAGCAGGATAATCCATAACTGAACCAATCAATCCAATTTTTCGGGTAATAGCAGTATTGTGTACTTCTGAAGGAGAAAGCATCTGACTGCTCTTCATATTATGATTCAATCCAAGGGTATGACCCATTTCATGCATGATCAAATAAATTAAAAACTGTTCATGCATCGCTTTTATTTCTTCCGGACTTGCGTTGGTAGTTTCAAGCGTTGTTAAACCAGCTGAATACTGCATTTTTAATTCAGAACCAATATTGCAATTAAATGCGTGCTCGTGTTCCATACCAGGGAAGATCAACTGAGGCATGGAAGGCCCGTTGAATAATTCATCCTGAATTGGGGTTGCACTACCAGAATACCATTCAACTGTAATGTCCGAACCTAAAATTTGTCCTGTTCTTGGATTTACAAAACTAGGTCCGATAGCTCCATATGAAGGTTGCGCAGAAGAAACCCATCTGATTACATTGTAACGGATATCTGCGGGATCCCACTTGGCATCATCCGGCATAATTTTCATTTGAACTGCGTTTTTAAACCCGGCTTTTTCAAATGCTTCATTCCATTTTAAACCAGCATCCACTATAATTTGTCTGTACTCAACAGGAGTTGTATTCTCAACCCAGAAAACGATAGGTTCAACCGGTTCACTTAAAGCAGCAGCTGGATCTTTCTTTTTCAAAAACCAACGATTAATCATATCCTTATATGGCACAGTACTTACACTGGTCATATTGGTTCTCTGTTGCATAAAATATCCAACGCGCGGATCGTCTCTTCTTGCCCTGAAATCATTCTTAGGCATTTCAAGAAAACTATGCTGCATTCTTACACGAACATATCTTGGGTCAACAACATCAGGTCCACCGCTAGCCAGTGTAGTTGGATTATCATAAGATAAATCCACCACTACATCTGTATTGTTCGGATAAGAACGGATGTCGGCATATTTTGATTTGGTAGGATTTAAACCGCCTAGATTAAACATGAACATAGCCATTGGGCTTGGGGCCATCTGAGGTTTAACCGGATCCATCTTCTCACTTAAAAACAAACCATCCACACTAATGAGGTATCCATTCTCATCTTCAATGCTGAATTTGTCATTAAAGAAAACAGCTTCTGGCTTATCAACCTCAGCAGATTTGCTCACTGCATTTTTGGGATCATAATAAAAATTCGTGTTTACTTCAGAAAACTCCAATTTATCAAACGCTTTTTTAATCTTGTACACAGCTGTATTTCTGTGCATGCTCTGATTCAGAAACAAAGTGGTTGGATCACTGATTGAAAGGCTCTGATAAATAAATTCTTTTTCCAATTGGTCTTTTCGAATATACATCTGCAAACTACCGGTAGTGGTATCCTGGTAGAGTGTAAAAAGGCCTTCCAGTTTTTTGGTGCCTTTTGTTTTATCTGCAACTGTTTGTTTTTTGGGGGCAGCCGGCTTGGCCGTATCTGCTGTTGCTGGTTTAGCGGGAGGGGTAGACACCTGCTGTGCATTTACCAAAGTGCTTACACTCAGAAAAAGCACGGCAGAGCCGATTACATATTTTTTCATACAAGTAGTTTAGTGAACGACAAATTATGCATTCTGCTAATACGCAAAATGGAATTAACAAAATCTTTGATGATTGGTCATTTAAGAGCCTAAAAAGCTATTAGCCTTTATGGATGGGGCTTTAAGACTGCAGATAATTCTCTAATTGAGAAATGGTTTGCTGCTGACTGATAATGGTCTCTGCCACAACATCGTTCATGCTGATGATTCCTGCAAGCTGATCATTTTGCATTACAGGCAAATACCGGATTCTTCTTGAACTCATCAACTGCATGCAATGCTCAACCGTATCAGTTAAAGTAATAGACGGAAAATCTGCACTCATGATTTCGCTTACTGGCGTATCACTGGAATGCCTTCCCATCAAAATTACTTTCCTAGAATAATCACGTTCTGTAAGAATGCCTAGAAACCGATCACGCTCCATCACGACTACCGATCCTATGTTTTTTTCTGCCATTACCCGTAGGGCTTCAATTACGGTAGTATCAGGAGCAACAACAGTTACCTGAGCACCTTTACGATTGAGAATATCACTTACTTTATGCATAGAAAATAATTTCTTGCAATAAGTTAAGCAAAGATTCTGAGTTATGCAAACTTTTGGGCAATAGCGTTGGCTGCAATAAAGCCACTGGTCCAGGCATGCTGAAAGTTAAAACCACCGGTAATTCCATCAACATCCATAACTTCTCCGGCAAAATATAAATTAGGGGCAATTCGGCTTTCCATGGTCTGGGGATGAATTTCAGAAAGCGATATGCCCCCTGCTGTTACAAATTCCTCCTTGAATGTGGTTTTACCTGATATAGCATAAATACTATGGGTCAAGAGCTGAATCAGTTTATTCTGATGAACAGATTTCAATTCGGCCCACTTGGTATCTGCACCAATGCCTGCTTCAAGCAATAAAAATTGCCACAAACGATTGGGCAATGCAAAGGGTGATTTATTACTCATTTTTTGAGTAGCCATTTGTTCCCGGTAAAATGACCATTCCTCTCTTAAAGCGGTTTCATTTATTTCACCCAGCCAGTTCACGGCAACTTCAAAATGATAATTAAGCTCAGCCAGTTGTCTTGCACCCCAGGCAGATAGCTTCAGAACAGCAGGTCCGCTCAACCCCCAATGAGTAATGAGCAAAGGGCCAGACTCTTTTAATTTAGAACCTATAACTTTCAGAGACACATTGGGTACCGAAACCCCCATTAAAGCTGTTATTGGATGCTTGGGCATATTCAGGGTAAACAAAGAAGGAACGGGGGGTACTATATGATGCCCTGTATTTTGTAACCAGCTAAACATAGACAATTTGGGCAAACCACCACAAGCAACACAAACTGCATCAGCTATAATCTCTTCCTTTTTTTCCGTATGAATTTTCCACTGATCATTATATTGGTCAATCGCTTGCACACCGGTATTCATGCATACTTTAACCTTGTATAGATCTGCTTCTCTTAAAAGGCAATCAATAATGGTAGCAGACTGATTGGTAACCGGGAACATTCGTCCATCAGCTTCAGCATGAAGTTTTACGCCTCTTGCTTCAAACCAGTTAATTGTGTCTTTGGTGCCGAACTGATGAAAAGCTTTTTTTACAAATTGTTCTCCGCGGGGATATTTTTTTACAAGGGCAGGTATATCAAATAGTTCATGTGTTGTATTGCATCTTCCTCCCCCGCTGATTCTGACTTTAGAAAGTAGCTTGGCTGATTTTTCCAAAAGAATCACCTGCAGGCCTGCATTCATTCTTGCTGCATTTACTGCACAAAAAAATCCAGCAGCCCCACCTCCTACTACAACCAGCTTTTTCATTTATAAAATTGAATACTAATAATAACTGGAGTTCAAATGTGGATTGGCTTTTTCTTCAGCTTCAATAATACTGTAATCAGATAAGATTAACGCCTTATTTCTCTTTACACAAACATCGTGTTCAAAATGAACAGAAGGTTTACCGTCTCTGGTTTTAATGGTCCAGCCATCTTCGTCTGTATATACTTCCCTGCTACCCATATTAATCATTGGTTCAATGGCCAGTACCAGATTCTCTTTCAGCTTAGGGCCGGTGCCTCTTTTGCCATAGTTGGGCATTTGCGGGTCTTCGTGCAGGCTTCTTCCTAAACCATGTCCAACCAGTTCTCTTACCACACCATACCCATTTTTAATTTCTGTATGCTCCTGAATGGCATAGGCAATATCCCCGATTCTGTTATTTACAATTGCTTTTTCAATGCCCTTGTATAGAGACTCTTTGGTGATTTTTACCAGTTCAATGGCTGCAGGATCGGCATCACCCATAATAAAAGTATACGCATGATCACCGTGCCAACCATTTAAAATAACTCCCATATCAATGGATACAATATCACCATTTTTTAAAGGTGTATCATTGGGAAATCCATGAACAACCACATCATTCACTGATGCACAGATAGTGAAGGGATAGCCTCTGTAATTTAAAAAAGAAGAAGTAGCATTGTGCTTTTGAATAAAATTGGCACAAAGCTTATCTATTTCAAGCGTTGTTACTCCTGGCTTCAATACTTTGGCTACTTCAGCCAGTGTTTTACTGACTAAAACGGCAGCATTTTTCATTAAAGCTATTTCCGCATCCGTTTTGTATATAATCATCTCTTTATTTCTTCTGGTCATTGTCTATTAAAAAGTAAACCTGTTCAGCATTGCCAAACAGGTTTACAAAGTTCGCTATTTTATTTGATACTAGATGGTAGAACTGGTTACACCCTGTCTTCCCTGAACTCTTCCGCTATTCATTAAGCCATCGTACTGACGCATTAACAAGTAGGTTTCAATTTGTTGTAGAGTATCCAAAACAACACCCACCATAATCAACAAAGAAGTTCCACCGAAGAAGGTACTGAAACCTTGCGTTACACCTAGTCTTTGAGCAAAACCTGGAAGAATACCAACCAATGCTAAGAAAATAGCTCCGGGTAAAGTAATCTTATCCATAATTGCTCCAATATAATCTGCAGTAGGTTGTCCAGGTTTAACACCAGGAACAAATCCATTGTTACGCTTTAAATCTTCTGCAATCTGCTTAGGGTTAAATATTAATGCTGTGTAAAGGAAGGTAAAACCAATTACCATTACAGAGTAGATTAACATATACCATGCATTGCTGTGATCATTAAAGATCTTTACAATGCCAGAAGCAGAATCCAGATTGGTAAAAGAAACCAAGGTAGGCAGGAACATAATTGCCTGCGCAAAAATGATAGGCATTACACCGGCACTGTTCACCTTTACAGGTAAAAACTGACGGGCACCACCGAATTGTCTGCTACCAATGATTTGTTTTGCGTAGTTCACAGGTATTTTTCTTACCCCTTGAACCAGAATAATCAATCCCATAATAATGGAAACCAATACGGCCATTTCAATCAGGAAAATTAACAAACCACCGCCACCGCTAACACCTTTGGCACCAAATTCCTGAATGATGCTTTGAGGAAGACGGGCAAGGATACCAACCATGATGATAATAGAAGTACCATTACCTAATCCCTTATCCTGAATTCTTTCCCCCAACCACATAACAAATAAAGTACCTGCAGTTAAAGTAACAACGGTTGAAAACCAGAAGAAAGGCTTGTATGCTGGTAAAATAGCTTCTGCATATCCCGGGCTATTCAGGTAGGCAACATAAGCACCTGCCTGGAAAAGCGTAACCAATACGGTTAAGTATCTGGTCCACTGATTAATTTTTTTACGACCACTCTCTCCTTCTTTCTGAACCTTCTGTAATTGAGGAACCAAAATGGTCATCAATTGCATGAAGATAGAGGCAGAAATATAAGGCATGATACCTAAGGCAAGAATAGAAGCTTGTGAAAATGCACCACCGGCAAACATATCAAATATGCCCAACAGTCCATTGCTCTTAGCTGAATTGGCAGCTGCTTCAATTTTATTCGGATCAATACCAGGTAAAACGATATGCGTACCAAAACGATAAGTCAACACCAGAGCAAGGGTCACGATAATTTTATTACGTAACTCTTCAATGGTCCAAATGTTCTTAAAAGTTTGAACTAGTTTTTTCACTTCACTAAATTAAATGGCGTTAAACTTAATTATTTGATAATCTCAACTGTTCCGCCTGCAGCTTCAATAGCAGTTTTTGCTTTTTCACTGATGGCATTAATTTTGAAACTGAGTTTAGTCTTCAGTTCGCCATTACCTAATACCTTAACACTATCAGTACGGCTGATTAAACCATTGATGTATAAGTTCTCAAGAGAAATTTCAGTGAAACCGTATTTCTCAACCAACTGATCCAACTGACCTAAATTGAATACTTTGTATTCAACTCTGTTATTATTTTTGAATCCACGTTTTGGAATTCTACGCTGAATAGGCATCTGACCACCTTCGTGAGCCATTTTGCTTTTGTAACCTGCACGGCTTTGACCACCTTTGTTACCTTTAGTTGAGGTACCACCTTTACCAGATGCTTCACCACGACCTAATCTTTTTTCTCTTTTTACTGAACCTTCAGCAGGCTTTAAATTGTGTAGTTTCATTTTAAATTGATTTTGAACTTACGGGGTATCACCCCTCGCGTTGTTTATAATGAATAAAAGTCAGGAGTAAAGATATCCGCATGAAACGGTATATCCAAACTACTGACTTAAAAATTTTTTAATTAAGCAACTTCTTCAACCTTCACCAGGTGGCTAACTTTGTTAACCATACCCAATATTTGTGGAGTAGCTTCTACTTCTCTAGAGGCATTCAACTTCTTTAAACCAAGCGCAATAAGGGTTTGCTTCTGACGCTCAGGTCTGTCGATACCGCTTTTTATTTGTGTGATTTTAATCTTTTTCATAAATATTATCCGTTGAATACTTTGCTCAATTTAATGTTACGTCCTTTTGCAACCTGTACTGGTTCTCTTAAAAGGCTTAACGCTTTAATAGTAGCTTTTACTACGTTGTGTGGATTTGCTGATCCAAGGCTCTTAGCAAGTACGTCGGTAATACCAGCACTTTCTAAAACTGAACGCATGCTACCACCCGCGATAACTCCCGCTCCGTGTGCAGCTGGCTTAATAAGTACTTTGGCAGCACCATCTTTTGCCCACTGTTCGTGAGGAATTGTACCGTGCATTACAGGCACTTTAACCAGGTTCTTCTTAGCATCTTCAATACCCTTAGCAATTGCTTCCTGTACTTCTTTTGCTTTACCAAGACCCTGTCCTACAATACCATTTTCGTTTCCTACAACAACAAGAGCAGAGAAACTAAATGTACGGCCACCTTTTGTGGTTTTTACCACACGGTTAATAGCAACAACCTTATCTTTTAATTCGATGTCGCCACCCGCTTTTACTTTATTTACGCTTACTTTAGACATTTATTGAGCGATTAAATTGATGTTAGTAATTAGAATACCAGACCACCTTCTCTTGCTCCGTCTGCAACAGACTTCACACGGCCATGATATAGATTTCCACCTCTGTCAAATACACAACTAGTTAAACCCAGAGCCAAAGCTTTAGTTGCAACTGCAGCACCTACCATTTTAGCTTTTTCAATCTTGGTAACTTTCTGAGCAGCGATGTCTTTATCTCTTGAAGATGCAGCAGCTATAGTAACTCCATTATCATCATCAATTAATTGTGCATAGATTTCGGCATTGCTTCTGAAAACAGAAAGGCGTGGCTTTACAGCTGTACCAGCAACCTTCTTACGGATGCGGTATCTAATTTTTTGCCTTTGAATTAATTTACCCATTGTTTTTTATTTTATACCTCCGATTCGGCCGGGGGATTGTTAGTTTAATTATTTACCTGCTGATTTACCTGCTTTTCTTCTTAAGATTTCACCAGCGTATTTCACACCTTTTCCTTTGTATGGCTCAGGCTTACGTAAACTTCTTAATTTGGCAGCTACCTGACCAATCAATTGTTTGTCGATACCTTCAAGAAATACTTTAGGGTTTTGACCTTTTTCGTTGGTAGTTGTAACTTTTAATTCACTTGGAATTTCAATAATGATATTGTGAGAGTAACCTAAAGAAAGATCCAATAAGTTACCTGAATTAGCAGCTTTAAAACCTACCCCTACTAATTCCAATTCTTTCTTATAACCATCAGTTACACCCTTCACCATATTGCTTACCAATGAACGGTATAATCCGTGCATAGCACGGTGACGAATTTGATCTGTAGGTCTTGTAAGTGTGATATTACCTTCATTAATGGCAACAGTAATATCTCTGTCAATTGCCTGAGACAATTGTCCTTTTGGACCTTTTACTGTTAAAACGTTCTCTGCATCAACGGTGATGGTTACACCTGCTGGAACTACTACTGGCTGTTTACCAATTCTAGACATAGTCGATTTTTATTTTTATGAATATAAATGCTCCGTGTTCAGCCACGACTAAGAGGCTTAATTGTCGGAACTCATTGAATTAAGAAATGTAACACAATACTTCACCACCCACATTCTGAGCCTTGGCTTGCTTATCAGTCAATACTCCCTTAGAAGTACTTAAGATTGCAACTCCTAAACCATTGATTACTCTTTTAATTTCAGCAGGCTTAGCATACTGACGTAAACCTGGACGGCTTACTCTTTCCAAAGAGCGGATAGCTGGTTGTTTGGTAGCAGGATCATACTTAAGCGCGATCTTGATAAGACCTTGCTTATTATCGTCTTCGAACTTATACTTCAGAATATAACCCTGATCGTATAAGATTTCTGTTAAACGCTTCTTTAAATTGGAAGCAGGAATTTCAACCAGTCTGTGACCAGCCAACTGAGCATTACGAATTCTAGTTAAGAAGTCTGCTATTGGATCAGTTACCATATTATTTTTATTATATCAGTTCTAAATTTTGTTTTAGCAGCGGGTAGATTACCAGCTTGCTTTCTTTACGCCTGGAATCATACCATTCAAAGCCATGTCGCGGAAAATAACCCTTGACAGACCAAAATAACGCATGTATCCTTTAGGTCTTCCTGTAAGCTGACAACGGTTTTTTAAACGTACCGGAGAAGCATTCTTAGGTAGTAGATCCAATCCTGCATAATCACCTGCTGCTTTTAAAGCTGCACGTTTTTCAGCATACTGAGCTACCATTTTCTCGCGCTTTCTTTGTCTGGCTTTTACTGATTCTTTTGCCATAATTTTTTTGTTCTGTGTTTAATTAATCTTTCTTGGTTCCTTTAAACGGCATACCCAATTCTTTCAAAAGCTCATAAGCTTCTTCATTGGTGTTTGCAGTTGTTACAAAAGTGATATCCAACCCAGTGATTTTGTTTACTTTATCGATATCAATTTCAGGGAAAATGATTTGTTCTGTAACACCCAGGGTATAGTTACCTCTACCATCAAAAGCCTTGTCGCTGATTCCTTTGAAATCACGAACACGTGGTAAGGCAACAGAAACTAATCTGTCAAGGAATTCATACATTTTCTCCCCTCTTAAAGTTACACGGGCACCAATTGGCATTCCCTTACGTAATTTAAAGTTTGAAATGTCTTTCTTAGACATGGTAGGAACTGCTTTCTGACCTGTGATCATATTCAATTCTTCTACTGCGATGTCTACTAGTTTTTTGTCTGTAACCGCACCATTAACGCCACGGTTGATACAGATTTTTTCTAGTTTAGGAGCTTGCATTACAGTTGAGTAAGCAAACTTCTTCATAAG
>CALEST010000117.1 GCA_937907555.1 uncultured Sediminibacterium sp. | reverse complement strand
TTTCTTTTTGCTACTCTGACTAGTCTTTGCTTTTTGCTTCTTGCTGCGCTTTTGTGCATCAACAGGCATTGCCAACATGAGCAATGCGCTTAAGAACAAGGGGATATATCTAATGCTTTGCATGAGTTGTTTATTGGGTTACTTTATTCACTCTGTTCTTCTCGTCTACTACCATACCTAACTTCTGGGTTGCTTCCTGACGCAGTTCGTCGATTGAGGCATTCTCTGCTACGCTTTTGAAAGTCGCTTCAGCATTGAACAGATCTTTTTGTTTGAAATACACATCTCCCAACAGAATATAACTTCTGGTTACCCAGAAAGCATAGGAACCATTTTTCTTAATCACCTCAAAAGCCGCTTTCTCTGCTTCCGAATAACTACCTTTTTGATACAACAATTCTGCTAGACGATAAGATGCTTCAGCTGCATATTCTGAGCGACCTAAAGCCACCACAGCTTTATACGCATTTGCTGCTTGGTCTGGCTGACTATTGATTTGATAATTCTTAGCCAAAACCATATTGGCCATCATTCGATCATCATTTGCAGCACCTTTTTCCATCAATAATTCAGCAGCATTGGTTGATGCATTGTTCCACTGTTGTGCTTTGTATTGGCAACGCAGTAACCCGCGCATGGCTTCCAATTTGTTTTCCTGCTGGGTAGCAATGGCTTTCAACTGTGCAAAGTATTTCTCTGCTGCTGTAAAATCTTTTACATCAAAATAAGCAATGCGTGCCGCCTGCAAAGCACTGCGTTCTGCATAGCGGTTAGGTGCTTTTGCTGCCACTTGCTGATAAAAAGGATATGCATTGGCAGACTGCTTATTAAACACCGCAATTTCCGCAGCGAAATAAGCTGCTTCAATCTGGTATTTACCTTCAGGGAAGCGCTTGAGGTAATCCATAAAACCGCCTTCTGCACTCGCAAAGTCTTTGGCTTCATACCGCAGCATGGCAGATTTATACGTAAGCGAATCCTCTTCACTAAAGGAAACCGCTTTACCATTCTGACGCATGAAATTGACAAAATCACCGGGCTGCTGCTTTTCTACAAAAATGTTACGGATATATTCTACCGCTTCATCACTCTCTTGTGCATTAGGATATTCCTTCACCAATTGCTGAAACTGCGTCAACGATTCATCATTCTTATCCAGATTAAAATAGGCCACCCCCAATTTCAAATAAACCTGAGGCTTTAAGGTTGCAGCTTTATTATTCTTCAATAATTTCTGCAGAGGATTAATGGCTTCATTGAAGCGTTCTTCTGCTAAATGCGTATTAGCCACTTCCAATTGTGCATCAGGCACAAGATCAGAAGTTGGAAAACGAGATTCTACAGATTGCAATAAACTCAACTTCTCCAAAGGCTTATTCAAAGCGCCTGCAATAATGGCTTTTTGAAACAAAGCATAGTCAGCACCTTTCTGGTTCAATGCCAATATCTCATCATACATTTTTGCTGAGCGCTTGTAATCCTTGTTCATGAAATAACAATCCGCCAAACGCAGATAAGCATCCTGCTCCAATGCTGTGGCATTATACGGCAGATTGGCTGCTACCTGATCAAAGAACCCAGCTGCAGCTTTATAACTTTCCTTTTTCAGCAAACAATAGCCCACAGCATATTTTGCATTCACTGGATTTACCTCTCCACTCACTTGCGGATTAGCCAGATAACGCATGAAGAACTCCAGTGCTTCTTCTGTTTTACCGTTGCGATAGGCCAACTCTCCTTTCCAGAATAAAGTGAAAGGCAATTGTTGGTTATTGTAAGGCAGCTCCAATACTTTATCCAATAAAGGGGCTACATCAGCAAGGCGCTGGTCGTTAATCAACTCAACCGCTCTGCCATATAAAATACCGGGATGCAGTTTGCGTACATCCTCGCCGGGATTGGTCAACTGTTCAAAGCGCACCAATGCGTCTTTGTAATTGCTTGTCTTGGCCAATGCGGCTATCTCCAATTCTTTTGCTTCATTAATAAAGTTGGAGGAAGGATATTGCTTCAGGAAATCTTGAAAGCTTTTCAACGCCACATCCATATAGCCTAACTCATAAGAAAGCTTGGCGTATGAAAACAAAGAGATTTCCTTTTGTGATGGATTACTATTATTTGATGCACAGAACAAGAAAGCATTTCGGGCATTGGACTTATCTCCTGTTTTCAAATAAGCATCCGCCAGCAAATACATAGAGTTCTGTCCGAGTGAATCTTCCTTACCACCGATTTGCTTTAATCCTTCAATGGCTTTAGACCAACTCTTGGCTTCATAATAGCAATAAGCTAGCTCGTACAAGTCTTCGCGACGCACTTTATCCTGCTTCTGCACATATTGCTCCAAATAAGGCTGAGCCTGCGGATACATGCGCTTTTCAAAATACATGTGGCCAATCAACTGACGTAACTGATTATCGTAATACTGTCCACCCGTACGCAGTGATTGATCTACATAGGCAATCGCTTCATCACGTCTGCCGGTGAAATAATAAATCTCTGCAATATAGAATGGCACGATAGTCGTATAAGGCGCTGATTTCTCTGCCACACGAAACCCTTGCAATGCAGCGTCATAATCCTTTTCGCTAAAAGCGATAAATGCGTAATAATAATTCGCTTCCGGATAATTGGGATCCTTGGGCAATTGACGAACGGTATTCAACAAAGGTTTTGCTTTATCAAATTGCAGCTGCGCAAAATAAGCATAGCCCTGATGGAATTTCATATCAGCAATCTGTCTGTTGGTGAGATTACCAATACCTGCTTTTTCATACGACTCCAATGCTTCTGCATACTGCTTATTGCGGTAGTAATATTCACCCAACTCATAAGCCACCATTTCCTTTCTGGGCAGATTTCTTTCCTGCACCAAAAAGTCCTTAGCCAACGGTTCAGCTGTTGCGTCTTGGAGCTTTAACCCACTAATGATGTAATAGTACTTTACTTCTTCAGCTGTTGTAATCGGCATAGTGCTTTGAGGAATGCCATTATTATACATGCTACGGAAAACCGGCCAAGCTAGGCTGTATTGTTCTTTTTGGAACAGTTCTCTTGCCTGTTTGAATCTGGCATCTGGATCGTTGTACTGCAACGTAGATTGTGCAGAAAGCATACCAGTGCATACAAACAGAAGACCAATCGTCAGGAAATGCTTCATGGTTAAGGGTAGGTATTTGGGCAAATATTTGGCTTTCTTTCTTAAGGAAAAGCAAAACC
>CALEST010000116.1 GCA_937907555.1 uncultured Sediminibacterium sp. | reverse complement strand
AAAACGATATCCGAGAAAAGCGCATCCGGATAAATGCTTTGATGGGCAGGAATGCTATGACCAATTTTGATATTGATACAACCTACAAATTAAATGATTACTCAACTTTTATTTTTGACAGCACCCTGTTTTACAGTAACCGCAGCGATTTGAAATCTATTGATAAAGATATCAACCTTACCTGGTTGAAACAGGAGACGGAAAAACAAAGCCTTAAACCCCAATTCGGCATTCGTTATGAACACATGTTTGGTTTTGGCGGTTTACCTATGCAATACAGCCTGATGGGTATGGTAAAGATCCCAATGGCTAGGTGGTCTTCTAAAATGAATAAGGCGAATATTGAAAGCCTTAAATGGAAAGCCAATTCATTGCAATCACAAAAGGAAATGATGGTTAACGAATACAGCGGAATGGCCTACGGTATGCGGAATGAACTGGAATTAAAAAAAAGGCAGTTGAAACTGTACGATGATAATATCATACCTGCATTAAGAAACAATTACAAGACCATGCAATTGGGGTATGAACAAAATACGGAAGAGTTGTTTATGTTATACGATGCCTGGGAAACCCTGTACATGGCACAACTGGAATATACCGAGATACTTAACCAGGCGCTGAAAATGCAGGTCGCCATAGACCGATTAATTGAAAAGAAATGAAAAGGATAATAAATATTGCGTTTCTATCTTTTTTCCTTGTCGCAACGGGTTGCAACAATAGCAAAGAAAAGGAGGATCATACGCAACATGCAACTGAAACAGTGCAGGAAATTTACACATGCCCCATGCATCCGGAAATTATAAGGGATAAACCTGGCAATTGCCCCATTTGCGGGATGCAATTGGTTAAAAAAGAAACAGGTGGTGAGAAGATTATTGGTGTATCACTGGAAACAATGCTAAAGCCTACCAACGAATTTGTTATTTCATCAATTCCTGTGGTAACTATTCGGAGAGAAGAAGTGCAATTAGAGATAGAGGCCTTGGGTAAGGTAAATTATGACCCAAGGCATGTCGGGAGTATTTCCTCAAGGGTATCCGGTAGGATTGAAAAACTGTATGTACGATTCCGCTACCAGAAAATAAGCAAAGGACAACGCATACTTGATATTTACAGCCCTGAATTGATGACAGCCCAGCAAAATTTGTTGTTTCTTTTAAAGAACGATGCAGCAAATACAAGCTTCATACAGGCAGCTAAAGAAAAACTATTGCTTCTCGGTATGAGCAGTCAGCAATTACAACAGGTAATTCAATCAGGCAAACCTTCATTAACAATTGCGGTTTTTAGCAATTACAGTGGACATATTCATGAAGCTGCCAAAGAAACCAATATGAACAACAACCAGAGCGCTATGAGAGATATTGCTTTAATTACCGAAGAACTTTCCCTGAAAGAAGGAATGTATTTACAAAAGGGGCAATCTGTTTTTTCAGTGTATAATCCAGACCGGGCATGGGTTATTTTGAATATTTACGGAGAACACCAGGGTTTAGTAAAAACAGGCAATGCAGTTAGGGTAATTCCTGAAACTGCCCCGGACAGGGATTTTAGGGCCTCCATTGATTTTATTGAACCCTTTTATCAAAAAGAAAGTAAAACATTAACTGCAAGGGTTTACTTCAATAACAGTTCATTGAAAATCCCAATTGGCAGCCAGGTTAGGGCCAACATCTTTGGTAATTCAAGAGAAGCATATTGGTTACCTGCAGAAGCAGTGGTTTCATTAGGTATGGATAAAGTGATTTTTAAAAAAACAGACGGGGGGTTCAAGGCGCATAAAGTAAGTATAGGGATCACGAATAAAAACAATATTCAAATATTATCTGGCATTAATGAGACAGATTCAGTTGCTGTGAACGGGCAATATCTAATGGACAGTGAAAGTTTTATCAAAATAAAAAATTGAGTATGCGATACATGATTATGGCGGTTGCGGCTTTTGTTTTCTTTGCATCTTGCAAAAATAAAAAGGAAGTACCAAAAGAAGCAGGTGTTTATTATACATGTTCAATGGATCCACAGGTAGTTGAATCCAAACCCGGGAAATGTCCTATTTGTCATATGGAACTCACCAAAGTAAAGAAAACAAATGGCGGTGATAAAGACGAAATACAATTGAGTGAACAGCAAATTCAGTTAGGCAATATCCGCATTGATACAATTCAAAATGGGATGATAGGTGATCAGTTAGTGCTAACAGCTACATTGAATTTCGATCAGATGAAATCCTCTTCTGTCAGTTCAAGAGTGATGGGCAGGGTGGAAAAACTTTATTTTAAAAATGTAGGAGACTACGTTAAGAAAGGTTCCCCATTGTATGATTTATACAGTGAGGAATTGAACAATGCCAAACAGGAATACCTGCTGGCGCTTGAAAGGAAGATAGTGTTTGCCAATGAAACAGTCATAGACTTCGACCAGCTTTTGCAGAGTGCAAGGTATAAATTGCTCTTGTGGGGTATGTCTGAAGGGCAGATACAGTACCTGGCAGAATCTAAAAAAGCTACACCAACTACAACTTTCTATAGCAACACATCAGGCTATATAACAACATTAGATATCCGTGAGGGCGATTATACAATGGAAGGTGGTACTATTGTTAAACTGGCTGATCTGTCAAGTCTTTGGGCAGAGGCGCAGGTATATACATCACAATTATCAGAGATAGACAGAAACAGTATTGCTACTGTTCAGCTTCCCGATTTTGATGGTAAAGAAATCAAAGGCAGGATTGAATTTGTAAACCCGGAGATTGCTCCAGATACCAGGATCAATCTGATCCGTGTATCTATTCCAAACCCCGGTAACCAGCTAAAGCCAGGTATGCCGGCCTATGTACTGCTGAAAAGCCCCCAGCGAAAGACATTAACGCTTCCGATTGATGCAGTCATACGTGATGGAAAAGGAGCTACCGTATGGATACAAACGGGCAACAAAACATATAAGAGTGTAATGGTACAAACAGGCATGGAAACTAATAACAGAATAGAGATTAGGTCTGGCCTGGTTATAGGGGATATTGTGGTAGTTAGTGGCGCTTACTTACTTAATAGTGAATACATTTTTAAAAAGGGAACTAACCCCATGTCTGGCCATGATATGAAAAATATGTAAATCTAACACAGCAAGAAAAAATAGGAATAAAAATGAATAAGCATATTGATAACAAGCTAAAATATACCTGCCCAATGCATCCTGTAATAGTTCAGGATAAACCGGGTAATTGTCCTAAATGTGGAATGACTTTAGTATTGCTAAACGAAAGTGAAAACAATTCAGCTGCTCCGCCTCACCAGCATGACGCTAATCCATTGATGGGCCATGCAGGCCATAATCACCATGCTATGATGATTGCTGATTTCCGGAAACGGTTTTATGTAGTCTTTATTTTAACCATTCCCATTATGCTGCTATCAGAAATGATTCAGCATTGGTTGAATTTGCATATCAGCTTCCCAGGTTCAGAATATGTACTGCTGGCATTATCTTCTGTCGTTTTCTTTTATGGCGGCTGGCCGTTTTTAAAAGGATTGGTGGCTGAGGTAAGAGCGAAGAGTCCCGGCATGATGTTCCTGATTGGCTTTGCTATTACGGTTGCATACATATACAGCGTGGCAATTGTTTTTGGTTTGCATGGCATGGATTTCTTTTGGGAGCTGGCGACACTTATTCTCATTATGTTGCTGGGGCATTGGATAGAAATGAAGTCAGTTGCTGGTGCATCAAAAGAATTAGAATTATTGGTGCAGTTAATGCCCTCAGAGGCGCATATGGTAATGCCGGATATGGTACATGATGTAAAAACTGACACACTGAAGGAAAACGATATAATCCTTGTTAAGCCTGGAGAGAAAGTAGCAGCAGATGGAATAATATTGGAAGGGGAAAGTTATTTGAATGAATCTATGCTTACCGGGGAATCAAAACCGGTACAAAAAATAAAAGGTGATAAAGTTATTGCAGGAGCAATCAATGGCAATGGCTCTATAAAGGTTACAGTTTCCCATGCGGCAAAAGATTCCTATCTCTCACAAGTGATAAAACTGGTGGATGATGCACAAAAATCAAAATCTAAAACCCAGTTGCTGGCAAATACAGCTGCCAAATGGCTAACCGTTATTGCAATCGTTGCAGGCATTGGTACTTTCATATATTGGTATTTAACCGGCCAACCATTGGCCTTTGCAATGGAACGTATGGTAACTGTAATTGTTATTTGCTGTCCCCATGCTTTAGGATTGGCAGTTCCGCTGGTTGTTGCAAAATCAACAGCATTATCAGCAAAAAATGGTTTACTCATTAAGAATCGTACAGCATTTGAAAATGCAAGAAAAATTACCACCATTGTTTTTGACAAAACAGGAACATTAACAGTTGGCAAATTTGAAGTATCAAAGATTGTCCCCCTCTCTTTTGGAGAGGGGTTAGGGGTGAGGTTAAATGAAAATGAGATAATCCGTTTGGCATCTGCCTTAGAACAAAAATCAGAACACCCCATTGCAACAGGTATTTTGCAAAAAGTAAAAGACTTATCAATTACAATTCCAGCAACAGAAAATTTTAATGCAATCACAGGTAAAGGTGTTGAAGCAAAAAAAAAAAAAAAAAAAGTATTGGTGGTTAGCCCCGGATATTTAAAAGAAAATAACATTGCTGTT
>CALEST010000115.1 GCA_937907555.1 uncultured Sediminibacterium sp. | reverse complement strand
CAGCCGCTGAGAAATCAATATTAAAATAAGTACTAAGAATTGCCACAAATACCGGTATATAGATACCAGTAGTATTTACGGAAACATTTTTATCCAAATCTTGAAACTCCTGCACTTCATTGGTACAACATCCGCCATCTTCTTTTGTAAGTAAGTTATTGCCATCAACGGGAATTAGTGTTGTGGGCTCGCTATCATGTTGGTGATTAATGCCATTTTCATGAACATGATTTGTTACTATTGCTGTTTCCTTTTCATGAACATGATTTTTCCCATCATCGTGAATATGCACTTCTGCAGACGCTTCAGTTTGGTTATGATGAGAGGAGGAATTAAAACCCATATCTACACCTATAGCACAGGCAAAACCTACAACTGTATTTGTTGCAAATACAACCAGTAGGAACAGCGCTTTTAGTTTTATGGATAAACTCTGTTTCATTGAATATTGCTAAAAATAAGAATTTTTAGCGAACCTCTACTCCTTTTGAAGACGAAGATATGGTAGAATGGTTTAGGAAATTTGTAAAATTATTGATAATTTTTATAAAATTTTGCTGCCACTTACTGCTACGCTTGCTTGGCTTTCCCGTTGAAAATGTAGTATTTACGTCAGCTAAACGTGTTTTTACCTCTTTTTTCCTAATAGTCTAAACCCACTCAACTAAAATTACTTAAACACCGAACTACCATCGCTTAATAACAGCCTCACAATTTTGATATTAGATAAAACGAAAATAGGTTGCCAGTCTGCTATTTATTGACTAAACCCTAAATATTTCTGCATTGCATAACTCTATTTCCCTTTTACATAAGTGGTATTACACAAAGCATGAGCACTTTTGCAATTCAAAATCATACTTATGAGTAAAAGAGAGCTTGTTTTGTGTTTAATGATATTGGCATTAAATGTAGCTACCGGGCAAACCAAAAAAGGAAATAGTGATACACTACTGATAAAAAACCTGCCCGATGTGACCGTAGTGGGTAGAAACAGCAAAAGCGATTATCAGCAAATGCCGGAAATTGTTGGCACAAATATTTATGCAGGCAAAAAGAATACACTGATTGTGCTGGATAATGTGCAGGGTAATGTAGTAACAAATAACATGCGGCAGGTATTGGCAAAAGTACCCGGAATTCATATCTGGGAAAGCGACCCCAGCGGAATTCAGATTGGTATTGCTGCTCGTGGATTAAGTCCCAACCGCAGTTGGGAGTTTAATGTGCGTCAAAACGGATATGATATTGCTGCGGATCCTTTTGGTTATCCCGAAGCATACTATAATCCACAGCTACAGGCTGTACAACGAATAGAAATTGTAAGGGGGCATGGTTCTTTGCAATATGGACCACAATTTGGCGGATTGGTAAATTACATTCTCAGAAATGGCAGCGAAGTGAACAAATCTTTTGAATTTGAGACACAGCAAACAATTGGAAGCAATGGCCTATTCAACAGCTATAATGCAATAGGCGGCAAGAAAGGGAAAGTTCATTATTATACATTTTTCGACCATCGTAATGGAGACGGATGGAGAGAAAACAGTCGATATTTCACCAACGCAGGCTATGGTACTGTAACCTATAATTTCACAACAAAATTTTCATTAACGGCTGAAGTAATGCGTTCACATATCCGCAGTCAACAACCAGGTGGTTTAACAGATATACAAATAAAGCAGGATGCCCAACAAAGTTTCCGCAGCCGTAATTGGTTTGATATAACCTGGACAACCTCCGCATTAATCGCCAACTATCAAATAAATGAAAACGCCCGGTGGAATACGAAACTATTTAGCACCAATGGTGACAGGAACAGTGTTGGCTTTTTGCAATCCATCAATATAAAAGACAGTATTAACCCTGCATCACTGAACTACAACAACAGGGTGGTGAATCTTGACCAATACAGGAACTATGGAATGGAAAGCCGTATCATC
>CALEST010000114.1 GCA_937907555.1 uncultured Sediminibacterium sp. | reverse complement strand
GATCAAAATATTTCATTTACCTTACAATAAGTGTGTGTATGAAAAAGATGGTATATGCAGGTTGGTTAATGGGTTTGGCATTGGTTGTTTCAACTGGTGCAATGGCTCAGTCTAAGTATAAGAAACCTGCCCCTAAAAAACCCGCAACAACCAATAAAACGGCTGCAGCCAAAAATGCGGTTAACCAGGTTAATCCGGCTGCTGATACCACTATTACACCTAATAATAATATTAGTGGTACATCCCGATACAGAAATAGCAACAATACTGCACTTGGCACAGCTAATACAACTGTAACAACCAATAATCCTTCTGCACCTGTTACATTCAGTTATGACACTACTGTACAGGGTGGGTTTGGTGCAAAGCCTGAAGTTTCTTTAAGAAACAATTATGCAATGCTGAGAACACAGGTAAGAGATCGTAAGCCATTGGAATACGAAGATCTTCGTGAAGACGATGCGGTATTCAGCCATTTTATCTGGAGAGAAATTGACGCAAGAGAAAAAATGAATCAGTCTTTCATGTATCCCGCACAGGATGACAATGGCGACCAGCGTTTCTTTTCATTATTATTGAGTGCAATTAAAAATGACAGTGTGGTTGCTTTCTCACCTGATAACGATCGTTTTACCAAGCCATTGACTACCGCACAGGTATTGGCCATGGTGGAAGGCGGGTTGGATACAGTTGATGTAACAGATCCTGCTACCGGTGCAGTTGAAAAAGTAATTACTAAAAAGCCAAAATTCAGTCCCGATAGTGTTTATACATTCAGAATCAAAGAACAGATAATCTTCGATAAAGAAGCAAGCCGCATGTTCACCAGAATTCTGGGCATTGCTCCAATTGCCAAACAAGTAGTAGCTGGTAAGTCCATGCCAAGGGTTTTATTCTGGGTATATTATCCGGATATCAGAGCGTCTTTAACCAAATTTGATGTGTACAATCCTAAAAATATTGCAGCCAGAATGACCTGGGAAGAACTGTTTGAAAGCCGCTTCTTCAGTAGCTATATCATTAAGAGCACCATTAATAACCCGGGAGACAAGTCTTTAAGTGCCTTTATAAAAGATCCGTTGTTCAGATTATTGGAAGGAGAGAATATCAAATCAAAAATCATGAATTACGAGCAGGATCTCTGGGCGTACTAATCGTAATAAAATCATTATCAAAAGGGGCTTTGCCCCTTTTTTTATTTCTATCGCTTTGTAATATTTCTTTATTCACATCTGTTGAATAAAGTTTTTTTTATATTTTCTAAGGGAAACTGTAATTTCACCTTGGTTTTTCATAGGATATTGGATTTTAAAAACGGGGCTGGATTTCTATCCTGGCCCTTTTTTTATGCCTTACTCTGAAAATAGTGAATGAGTATTGCAGCCCTGCTGGCACCAATGATGGTGGCTAAGGATTGTTCCGATTGAAGCTTTATGTTTTTTACCGATTTAAAGGTTCTCAGCAATTCTTCAATAGTAGCTTTTCCGATACCCGGGATTTGCTCCAGTTCATTTTTGAATGTTCCTTTTGAGCGTTGATTTCTATGAAAAGTAATTCCAAAACGATGTACTTCATCCCGAATTCTGCGAACCAGTTTCAGTGCATCACTATCCCAGGGAAGTTTAATAGATGCTTTGTCTCCTGGAAAAAAGATTTCTTCCTCATTCTTTGCTAAACCAACTACGGTTGTTGTTCCTATTAAATCCAGCGACCGGAATGCATCCATGGCGGCCCCCAGTTGTCCTTTACCGCCATCTATAATGACCAGCTGAGGAAAAGGTTCTTCCGCTTCTTTCAGTCTTTTATATCTTCTGTAAACCACTTCCTTCATGGTGGCAAAATCGTTGATGCCTTCTACTGTTTTTACATTGAAACGACGATAATCATTTTTTGAGGGTACGCCGTTCTTAAAACATACCATGGCGCTTACCGGGTAAGCTCCCTGAAAGTTAGAGTTATCAAAACATTCAATATGTAAGGGGGCTTCACTTAATTGTAAGTATTGCTGTATTTCGTACAATACTTTTTTCTGTTCCTGCTCTGTTTTTCCTTCCAGGTGTAATATTTTCTTCTTGCGTAGTTCTGCCTGATAATAGGCAATATTTTTTAAGGACAGGTCCAGTAGTTTTCTCTTATCGCCGGCTTTTGGCACAGTGATGATTAACGAAGTGTCTGGATATTCAATAGGGAAGGGAACAATCACTTCCTTTGCTATACTGTTGAATGTATGACGCAATTCACCAATTACCCAAACCAGCACTTCTTCTTCTGTTTCTTCCAGCTTTGTTTCAACAGGAACAGAATGTGTTTGTACAATGGTTCCGTTCTGAACCATTAAATAATTCACATAGGCTTTGTTGTCTTCTTTTGCAATACTGAATACATCCAGATTGGTTAAATGCTTACTAACTACTACAGAAGAAGCCTGATAATTTTCAAGATGTTCAATTTTTTTTCGGACCATTTCTGCTTTCTCAAATTCCAGATTCATGGCATGCTGCTGCATTTCATCTTTGAATTGTGCAATCACCGATCCTAAATTTCCTTTTAAAATATTTTTCATCTGCAATATCCCATTCTGATAATCTTCCAGACTTTGTAATCCTTCACAGGGTCCTTTGCAATTGCCCAGATGGTATTCCAGGCAGACTTTAAATTTTCCTGCAGCAATATTTTCTTTACTCAGATTAAGCTTACAGGATCGCAGAGGGATATACTGTTTTACAAACTCAATCAATTCTCTCACTTTACCAGCAGAAGTAAATGGACCAATGTATTCAGAGCCATCATTGATTTTTCTTCTGGTTAAAAAAATCCGGGGGAAGGGTTCTCTCTTTACAACAATATAAGGATAGGTTTTATCGTCCTTCAGCTCAATATTGTACTTGGGCTTGTACTCTTTAATTAATGCATTTTCCAATAAAAATGCATCCTGTTCTGAGCCTACTATCGTGAATTCAATTCTGTGAATTCTTTTAACCAGTTCATGCGTTTTGTATCCTACAAAGGATTTACTGAAATAAGAGCTTACTCTTTTACGCAGGCTCTTTGCCTTACCTACATATATCAGTTCTTTATTGGCATCAAAGTATTTATATACCCCGGGCTCCAGAGGAATGGTATGTGCTATTTTCTGAAATGCTTCCTGGGTCATTTTAAGGCCTGTTTATCCACTGAATGGTCTTACTGCTTTGCTCAATTAAATCCGTACTTTTCTTTACAGATTTAGCAATACTGAATTGTTTTCCGGTAACCCAGCTATACTGTATGGTGCTGGTTATTTCACCTTCCTGACGAATCATTCTTATAAACAGTCTTTTGGGTAGATTGGTTTGTTCATTCAGCAGTAAATCAATGCTTTTAATATCAGCCTGGTCAGTTTGGTAATTAATGGTATAACTCTCTGTTCCCAAATCCTGAAATACCGTTTCCTTATATAAAAATTTATTTTGGGCAAACCAGTTGGTTTGATTCAATATCTCTGTTGCAATGGATAAAAATTCGTCTTTGGTTATGGATTGGGTACTACTGTCACCGGCTGTAATCTTGGTTTCTGTGATAGAGAAGTCTCTTAAATCAACATATTGCATTTCATCCTTTATGTACCGCTCAATTGAGTAGAACTTTGCCGTATCCGAAAGGGAGACTTCCTTTTTTTCTGCTTTGCTTTGTTTAGACTCACAAGAAACAAAGGGGGTTAAAAAAAATAGCATAACCCATCCGCAAAAAGACGACTGAAATTTCATGTTGCAAAGCTATCCAAAATCAACTACACTAACGTTGTTTCGTATAAGCAAGGCGAATACCATAATCCATTAAATACTCTTTAATAGGATAGCGGTTGGTATAGGTAGGTAAGTGCTGATACCTGATTTGTGGTCCCAGTTGCCATTGATTGGAACCCGATTTAAAGTTGATATGAATACCGGCACTGGTGTTAACATTCCATCTTCTGACAAAACCATTGCCATCGGTATAGTTTTTATAATCTGTTGAAAGCAGGAATACACTTGAGTTAAATGAATAGGTGGGCTGAACAGTAGCTTCAGCACTGATGCCAAATTGTTTGCCTTTGATGATATCCCATTGTACACCCAATGGAACGGCCACCTGGTAACTCTTGTTGTTTAATTGTTCCTGTTTGTATCCTGCCGTATTGTTGTAACTGGAGAACAGGTTTAAATTTTCAATGCTTCCGTTATTGAGTAATGAAACAGTAGCTATACTATTGGCACCCCGGAAGGTTTCAATATGGTATTGACGAATATTTAATTGTAAACCAGCTTTGAATTTAAGACGGGAATTGATATTGTACAATGCTGCCAACCCCACTTCCAGACCCATTGCAGGTCTATGTCTTACTACTTCATTTACACCTGCTGTATAACTCAATGCCAGTGGAACGTTCTGGGCAGGAATAATGGCATTGTTATTGGGTTGAACAATTTCTTTTACTTCTGCATCAGATAAAGAACGATAGCTGGTAGATGGAGTAACGTAAAACTGGAAACCGATTCTTTTGTTAGCTATTGGAAGTTGAAGCGAATGGTTAACAGCCGGCGTTAATTTTTCATCAGAAAGATTAATGTTCAGCGGCGTTTTTTCCGGTACTGAAGCCAGCGCAATCTTGGTAATATTACCAGACCATGTTTTCTCTGTAACAGATTCCGGATCAGATTTTTCAGCAACAACAGCAGGTTCAGCTTCTTCCCTGATTACCGGCTTTAATTGCTGAGCTGCAATATTATTTTTCATCGTTACCCCAGTCATCTGCCACTGGTTTTTAATTCCTGTTTCAACTGTAGGAATAGTAGTATTGTTTACAGTGAGACTGGTTTCTACAACCATGCGCTGTTTAATGGCATGTTGGGTTAAGTGCTGTGGTTCAATGGCATGGTAATAGGCTTCCTTAGGACTGGGGGCGTGCATTCTTTGCTCTACCATTGATTGCTCAGCTTTATGGATATTGCTGGTATCAAAATTAAATTGATGTGCAGAAGGCGCAATCAGTAAAGTGGAAACCGTTAAACCAACAATGATGAGCATGGAAATAACCGTTAATGCAGGCCATGCAGGATTACCGTGAATATGGGTACGGATTTGTTTCCATACACTATCCGCAGGATACATGCGATGGTCCTTCAGCTCTTCCCTTAGGAATTGCTCAAATGCTTTGTCTTGGTTATACTTACGATCCATATCCTAATTGCTACCGCTTAAAAGCAGCTGCCCATGAGAATTTTTCTCTGGGTTGCTCAATAATTCTTCTCTTAATCAAAATAGCTTCCAGCATAGACTTTGCCCTCGTGTACTGACTTCTGCTCGTGCTTTCTTCAATGTCTAGCATATCTGCTATTTCTTTGTGACTGTATCCTTCCATGGCATATAAATTCAAAACTGTTCTATAGCCAAGGGGTAAAAGTCTGATGCATTCAATGATCTGTCTGGCCTGCATTACAGAAGGCATGGTTTCCTCCTTCACTTCCAGATAATCGGC
>CALEST010000113.1 GCA_937907555.1 uncultured Sediminibacterium sp. | reverse complement strand
AGCTTATGCGGATGTTCTGAATCATAAAATTGAATTTGCAAAAAAAGTCTACAATGCAGTAGGAGCGGAAGTGCTGGCGCAGGATGATTTCAAAAATTTCTTTGAAGAGAACAAAGACTGGTTAACTCCATATGCAGTATTTTGTTATTTGCGGGATAAATATGGTAGCGTAGATTTTGCCACCTGGCCTACATATGCTCAATATGATGAGAAACAGATTGCAAAGCTAGTGAAGGAAGGTTCTAAATCGCATTTAGAAATTGCTTTTCATTATTTTCTACAGTATCAGTTGCATCTGCAATTAAAGGATGCAACTGCCTATGCACATAGGAAAGGAATCATCATTAAAGGGGACATAGCCATTGGGGTTTATCGTTATGGTGCAGATACCTGGCAACATCCTCATTTGTTTCATATGGATTTTCAGGCGGGTGCGCCCCCGGATGACTTTGCAGTAAAGGGACAGAACTGGGGTTTCCCTACTTATAATTGGCAAAGCATGCAAGACAGCGGTTTTGCATGGTGGAAACAGCGTTTTGAGCAAATGGGGCGTTATTTTGACGCTTTCAGAATCGATCATATTCTTGGCTTTTTCAGAATCTGGAGCATTCCCATGGGTGCTGTAGAGGGTATTATGGGGCATTTTGTGCCTGCTATACCGCTAACGCTTCATTCTTTTGCAGAGAAGGGAATCTGGTTTGATTATGAACGATACACAAAGCCCTATATTACCGATGCAGTTTTGTGGGAAATATTCGGATATGACAATGAATTGGTGAAAAGTCTTTTCCTGACCGATAGTAAAAACGGACAGTATCAGCTAAAAGAAACCTTTGATACGCAAAGAAAAATTGAATCTCATTTTGCCAGTCTTGAAAATGATGCACAACATCAGAAAATTAAACAAGGCCTTTACAGCTTAATCAGTAATATAATATTATTTGATGCCAACGGCGATGGTCAACAGTTTCATTTCCGGTTTGGAATTGAGAACACTCCTTCATTTAAAGCATTGGAATTTGGGACACAGCAGCAACTCAAGGAATTGTATGTGCATTACTTTTATAAAATGCAGGATGATTTCTGGAAAAAGGAAGCCTATCAAAAATTACCTTCCCTGAAGCGCGTTACCAATATGCTGATTTGCGGGGAAGACCTGGGAATGGTTCCGGGTTGTGTTCCGGAAGTAATGCAGCAACTGGGTTTGCTCAGCTTGGAAATACAAAGAATGCCAAAGAATCCAGAGCGTGCATTCTTTCATCCCAATGATGCACCTTATTTAAGTGTAGTAACGCCATCCACACATGATATGAGTACTATCAGAGGCTGGTGGGAAGAAGACCGAACATCCATACAACAATTTTATAACCAGGAATTAGGACAGTGGGGAGATGCACCTGCTTATTGTGAAGCCTGGATTAATAAAGCAGTTGTGTTGCAACATCTGTTTTCTCCGGCTATGTGGGCTGTATTTCAATTACAGGATTTAATGGGAATGCATGAGCAGATCAGAAGAGAGAATCCATTGGATGAGCAGATTAATGTACCAGCCAATCCTAATCATTTCTGGTGCTACCGAATGCATTTGCCAGTTGAAACCTTGCAGGAGACCAAAGCATTTAATGAAGAATTGAAGTCTTATATTCATCAATCAGGAAGATAATCGGGAAGCAGTGGAGTTAAGATATACCAGAACAAGTTTGCCATTCGAACATCCGTTTACCATATCGAATGGCAGAACCAAAACACATCAGGAAGCACTGTTGGTTGCATTAAACCTTGGCCCTTTTACCGGATATGGTGAAGCTCCAGCCATTGCTTACTATGATATTACAGTAGATAAAATGATAGCCGATCTTTCGGCGAAGCATAAGATGGTAGAGAAATTTGCAATGACCGATCCGGAAAGATACTGGCATTATCTGCATCACCTTTTTCCGCAAAATCCATTTTTGGTTGCAGCTTTGGACATTGCCGGTTGGGATTTATTTGGTCAGATGAAAGGCAAACCCCTCTATGAATTATGGGATACCAGATGGTCGGATGCAATGCCTGTTTGCGATTTTACAATTGGGATAGATTCCCCTGAAAAAATGGTAGAGAAAATGC
This sequence comes from uncultured Sediminibacterium sp., assembly GCA_937907555.1. GTDB lineage: Bacteria > Bacteroidota > Bacteroidia > Chitinophagales > Chitinophagaceae > Sediminibacterium. The sequence continues at coordinate 57 of CALEST010000113.1, read as the reverse complement.
TGGCAAGGCCCTGGCCGATTTATAAAATTAAACTGGGTACGCCTGATGATATAGGGA
>CALEST010000112.1 GCA_937907555.1 uncultured Sediminibacterium sp. | reverse complement strand
AAGTAATTGTTTCACCATGGTATTTAGAAACCGCATTAGCCGTAATGGTTAATGGAGCAGGGGTAATATCTGCAGTTAAACCAGTTGGTTGAGTTAATGTGTAATTAGCTGCATCTATACCAGAGATAGAATAGCCTGTAACCGTAACAGGTTTGGTAACATCCACAGCTGCGGTAGCAAAAGAAGCAGCTGGTGTACCACCAAGGGTTACCGCATCACCAGATTCAACGCCAACAAGGGCAGCGGTACCACTTAAGGTTGCAGTGGTTAACCCATTATATACTTTATTGTCAGCTGTTATACCAGTAATGGTAAGCGCTTTAACTGTAATATTAGCAGTGAGTCCTGAAGGTTGAGTTAAAGAGTAGTTAGCTGCGTCAGCACCATTAATTGTATAGCCAATCACCGTTACGGGTTTAGCGGTACCTACTGTTTTATCTGCGAATGAAGCTGTACCTGTTGCATCAATCGTTACTGCATCACCTGATTCAACCCCAACAAGAGCAGCTGTGCCACTTAAAGTTGCGGTAGTTGCAGCATCATATACTTTATTGTCTGCAGTTAGACCAGAGATGGTAATTGCTTTTGCAGTAATATCTGCGGATAAACCAGTTGGTTGTGTTAAAGAGTAGTTAGCAGCGTCGGCACCAGTAATTGTAAATCCAACCACAGTTACGGGTTTTGTAAGACCTATCAATTTATCTGCAAATGAAGCGGTACCAGTTGCATCAATCGTTACTGCATCACCCGATTCAACACCACTTAAAGTAGCAGTGCCTGCAAGTGTAGCAGTAGTTAAACCATTATATGCTCTGCTATTAGCAGTTAATCCCGTAATGGTTAGTGCTTTTGCAGTAATATTCGCATTAGGAATTGTTGGTTGGCTTACACTATATTTTGCAGCATCGGCTCCTGAAAGAGAAAAACCTGTGGCAGTAACGGTTTTACCTACTCCGACTGTTTTGGTTGCAAAGTTTGCAGTACCTGCCGAAATCGTAACTACGTCTAAACCAACTAAACCTCCAGTTAAAGTAGCTGTTCCGGCTAAAGTAGCAGTAGTTAATCCATCATAAACTTTATCATTGGCAGTTAAGCCAGTAATAGTAAGTGGTTTAACGTTTACTGTACTTGTTGGAATTGCAACTGTGTTATTTGTTGTGCCCTCCACTAAAGTAATATTGCCCCCTGAAATTGAACCAGGATTAATATTATCTGGCATTCTTACGTATATAGTGGTTGATGCTACATCTCCGGATCCGTCTGTTGGAACGTTTACCGAAGCGGCGAATCCTGAACCTGAAGATAAAGACACTTCAAAATTCGCAGGCGCAGTAACAACTACGTTGGTAGACGCAGTTAATCCTGTTGCTGTAAAAGTAAAGGATTGCTCTGTTGCGGCAGATCCGTACGTTGCTGTAAACGCAGTGATGCTTCCACTAGGAGTAATGGACTGCGCAACTGCAGTAAATGCAGTTAGCAGGAAGAAAAAGGGCATCAAAATTTTGAGTAAAATTTTTGATTTCATGAGCCTAGTTTTAATTGAAAAATTTTTGAATGCCGTGCTTAAAATCAAAGCAGTTGGGGGATACGGATAGCTTTAAGCTTACGCGCATTTGCAGTAAAATTAACCAATATGTTCCCTTTTTTGTAAGCAATTCCGCATTTGATATCAATTTTTGTGGTTTTCCAAAAATGGGAAAGCTAGTTTCTTTGTGAAACTGTCTTTTCAAAGCCCAACTTTCTATTATATCTACCAAGCAGTTTGTATTTTTTTGCAGAATTTTAGCATATAAATAACTAAAATTCAATATTTTATGAGAAGTTCTGTTAAAATTAGCCTTTGCTTGTGGAAGGTTCTGACGCAGAATATGCTTAAAATACCCCACAAATTGCGCCTTTTAAAATGTGGATAACTTTTTATTTATTCGTTTTTCGTCGCCTAATGTCAAAGTTTAGTCATCAATTCAGTTTTTAGCAGTAGATAGGAATTAGCCCATAGATTTGCTCACCAAATTGACTCTTCTTGAAAAAAATATTAATCATTCAGCTTCTATTGTTATTTACTGGTCGGGTAGTTGCTCAGGATAGCAATTCCAATACGCAGCAAACGGTATCTTTTTTAGACCCAATAACCGTAACCAGTTCTTCAATTGAAACAAGAGCTTCCAAAACAGGTAGGAATATAACTGTAATCACTGCCAAAGAAATTTCCCAGCTACCGGTTAGGACTCCGGACGAATTATTGCGTTTCCTGCCGGGCATAGATGTGCAAACAAGGGGAGTTTTGGGGGCGCAAAGTGATATTAGTATGCGCGGAGGTACTTTTCAGCAGGTTTTGGTAATTCTGGATGGGCTGAGATTAAACGATCCAAATACCGGACATTTCAGCGGATATATTCCTGTAGTCTTAGATGAAATTGAAAGAGTTGAAATATTAAAAGGGGCTTCATCGGGAATTTTTGGATCTGATGCAGTGGGTGGTGTTATTTATATAACTACAAAAAGCTTTGCTAAACAGAAGGCCATTGGTAAAAGGGGGATTATACAAGTTGCCGGTGGAGACCTCGGACTAATCAGTAGCTCTGGTTTTTACACCGTTTCCAATCCCACCAATCATTTACAAATTTCTGCACTCAGAAACCGGGCTGACGGACCCAAACAACGAGGTATCAATGGTTATATGCAGGAAGATGCATTTTCATTTGCATTCAGTAAACAAAAAAATAACTGGCAGACTTCTTTCAGATCCGCATACAATGAAAGAGAATTTGCCGCACAAAATTTTTACACTTCTTTTGTTTCAGACACGGCAATGGAAAAAGTAAAAATTTTCTGGAATCAGTTTAACGCGAATTACCAGAAAAACAAAGACCAGCTATCTGTCTATGCAGGGTTTAAAAATACGGAAGACAATTACAAATTCAGTTCGGTTTCCTCTGCTAATTCCAGTTTCTCCAATCTCTTTCAAATTAATACTATTTATACAAGAACAGAAACTGAGCAAACCAAATTTTCATTGGGGGCCCAGTACATAGGAAGAAATATCCGTTCCAATGACCGAGGAAGACACACGGTAAATCAGATGGCTGTTTATGGTATTTTGCAACATGCATTCAGCAATCGGTTTATATCAAATACTTCTTTAAGAACTGAGTATACAGATAATGCTGGATGGATAGTTGTACCACAGGTTAATCTATCGTATCAAATTAATCAACTGCAACTTAGGGCAAGCCTTGGTTATGCATACAGA
>CALEST010000111.1 GCA_937907555.1 uncultured Sediminibacterium sp. | reverse complement strand
TTACCAGTTACCAGGGAGGGCATGTGGAGTTTTTTAAATACATGAAAGATTTGCTCGATCAAAACGGCTGTGGTCATATCAAAATATTTGGTGGTGGGGGTGGAACAATTCTGCCAGAGGAAATAAGAGAATTGCATCAATATGGAATTACTCGTATCTACAGTCCGGATGATGGGAGAAAAATGGGATTGGAAGGGATGATTGAAGATGTATTAACTCAGTGTGATTTTGCATTGAATCAACCTGCTGATATCGGTAGTCCCATGAATCTGGGAGAAGCAAAAGATATTAGAAATATTGCACGTAAAATTACCATTGCAGAAAATCTGGGCACTGTTGACGATGCTGAAATGGCACTTGATTCAGGTTCTGTTCCTGTATTGGGTATTACCGGAACCGGTGGTGCAGGAAAGAGCTCGGTTACTGATGAAATTGTAAGAAGATACCTGAACAATTATACAGATAAAACCATTGCTGTTGTTTCTGTAGATCCTTCCAAGAAAAAAACCGGTGGGGCTTTGTTGGGTGACAGAATCCGCATGAATGCCATTGCGCACAATCGCGCTTATATGCGAAGCCTGGCTACCCGTGATGACAATACTGCACTTAGTGCTCATGTTCAGGAAGCCATTAATATCTGTAAAACCGCAGGCTTTGATATGGTAATTCTGGAGTCTGCCGGTGTAGGACAGAGCGATGCTTCTATTCTGGAATTCTGCGATGTTAGTTTGTATGTGATGACTCCGGAATATGGGGCTGCATCTCAGTTGGAAAAAATTAACATGCTTGACTATGCAGATATTATCTGTATCAACAAGTTTGATAAAGCAGGTGCACTGGATGCATTGCATGATGTTAGAAAACAATACAAGCGCAATCATGAATTATGGTCGGCTGCCGATGAAGATCTTCCGGTAGTAGGAACCATTGCAGCTCAGTTTAATGACACCGGTATTAATCAGCTTTTTGGAAAAATCATGCAGGCTATTCAGGATAAATGCGGGGTATATTTTTCCAGTGAGTCAGCAATTCATACCGGCTTAACGGAAACCACTACCAGAGCACAAATTATTCCTGCAAAGCGCGTAAGATACCTTGCTGAAATTGCAGATGCCAACCGCAGCTATAATGAATGGGCCAATGAGCAATGTGTAATTGCTTCCAAATGGTATCAGGTACATGGTACTATTCAATCATTACCTGCCAATGCAAACTCAACTGTTGAGCTGCAAAATATTGCCAATAGCTTTGCGCAGTCTTTACATCCGGATTGTAAACAATTAATTGAAAAATGGTCTGCATTGGTAAAAAAATACCAGGCTGATTATTTTGAATATACAGTAAGAGATAAAACCATCCGCCAGTCTTTAACCACCCAATCATTAAGTGGTACCCGGATTCCTAAAGTAATATTGCCCAGATACAAAGACTGGGGAGATATTTTAAGATGGCAGTTACAGGAAAATATTCCGGGTGAATTTCCTTACACAGCTGGTGTTTTTGAATTAAAAAGGCAGGGAGAAGATCCTACCCGAATGTTTGCCGGTGAAGGTGGACCAGAAAGAACCAATAAACGTTTTCACTATGTTTCATTGGGGCAGCCTGCTATCCGTTTGTCAACTGCTTTTGATAGTGTTACCCTTTATGGAGAAGATCCGGATTTAAGGCCAGACATTTATGGAAAAGTGGGAAATAGCGGGGTGAGCATTGCAACTGTGGATGATGCAAAAAAACTATACAGTGGTTTTGACCTTTGTGATCCAAAAACATCGGTGAGTATGACCATTAATGGACCTGCTCCGATTATATTGGCTTTCTTTATGAATGCGGCTATTGATCAGTTGTGTGAAAAATGGATTACTGCCAATAACAAGTGGGAAGAAGTCAATGCCATCATTGCAGCCAAGTTTAATAAAATGCCAAGACCGGTTTATTATAATCCATCCTTGCCAGAGCGTTTGCCGGAAGGAAACAATGGATTGGGCATTGGACTTTTGGGTGTGAGCGGGGATGAAGTATTGCCTGCAGATATTTATGCAAAACTAAGAGCGGAAGCGCTTTCACAAGTAAGAGGAACGGTACAGGCTGATATTTTAAAAGAAGATCAGGCCCAGAATACCTGTATTTTTTCTACCGAGTTTGCCCTTAAACTAATGGGTGATGTTCAGGCTTATTTTATTGATCAGAAGGTTCGGAATTTTTACAGTGTTAGTATCAGTGGTTATCATATTGCAGAAGCAGGGGCTAATCCAATTACTCAGCTGGCATTTACTTTGGCCAACGGTTTCACGTTTGTAGAGTATTATCTGAGCCGCGGCATGCATATTGATGATTTTGCACCCAATCTTTCTTTCTTCTTCAGTAATGGTATGGATCCGGAATACAGTGTAATTGGAAGAGTTGCCAGAAGAATCTGGGCCAAAGCCATGAAGCAGAAGTACAAGGGGAATGATCGTTCGCAAAAGCTGAAATACCATATTCAAACCAGCGGTAGAAGCCTGCATGCACAGGAGATTGATTTCAATGATATCAGAACCACCCTGCAGGCATTGTATGCCATTTATGATAACTGCAATAGTTTGCACACCAATGCCTACGACGAAGCCATTACTACTCCTACAGAAGAGAGTGTAAGAAGAGCAATGGCCATACAGTTGATTATTAATCGTGAGTTGGGCACTGCTAATACAGAAAACTTTATTCAGGGAAGTTTTGCTATTGAAGAGTTAACTGATCTGGTGGAGGAAGCGGTACTGATTGAATTTGAAAGAATTTCTGAAAGAGGGGGTGTATTGGGTGCC
>CALEST010000110.1 GCA_937907555.1 uncultured Sediminibacterium sp. | reverse complement strand
CTTAAATACTTCTTCGGACATTTCTTCCCACTCCTGCGTACTTAAATTCAGAATAGCCGGAATGGGTTCGAATGCAGGCTCTGAATGCGGTTTACTGAAACGATTCCAGGGACATACTTCCTGACAAATATCGCAGCCAAATAACCAGTTCTCTGTTTTAACGTTTGTTTCCTGGCTCAATGCTTCTTTTAATTCAATGGTATAATAACTGATGCACTGGCTGCCATTGATTTCCTTGTTGGGCAATATGGCATTGGTAGGGCAGGCATCAATGCATTGCTTGCAAGTGCCACAATAGTCTTTTGCAAAGGGATCATCGTATTGTAAAGGGATATCTACAATTAAAGTGGCTATAAAAAAATACGACCCGTTCTGTTTGCTAATCAGATTGCCGTTTTTTCCTACCCAACCCAAACCGGATTTTACGGCCCAGGCCCTTTCTAACACAGGTGCAGAATCTACAAAGCCCCTTCCGGTTACGGTTCCAATTTCCTGATTCATTTCGAACAGCAATTCCTTTAGCTGTGCCCTGATTACTTCGTGGTAATCCTTGCCCCAGGCATATCTGGCAATTTTGGGACTATTGTTTTGTTGCTTTGTTTCGGGATAATAGTTCTTCAATAATGTAATGACCGATTGAGCACCAGGCACCAACAGGGTTGGATCAATTCTTTTGTCGAAATGATTCTCCATATACTGCATGCTGCCCTGATGGTTTTTATTTAACCATTGCTCCAGTCTTCTGGCATCCTCATTTAATTTTTCTGCCCTGGCAATACCGCAATAACTAAAGCCCAGCCTTGCAGCTTGTGCTTTAATGTAACGAGTATATTGTTCTGTCGGTAACATAATTACTGACAATTCGATGCGATTTGTTCGTCAATTTTTTTCTTCAGGTTCAGGTACACTTCTTTGCGGTCTTCATTCATGAGCTCTTTGGCAAAAAACACCACCGCATAATTTCTGCACAAATCAATCATGGGCCAGGTACCAAATAAACCGGGAGAAGCCAGTACTGAAGGATTACCATTGCTATCTGTTTGTATTACCCAGGATCCGGCCGCATAATTGTATCCTTCTGCAACTTTAGGCGCGTATTTAATCATGGATGAAGTAGTATGTGATTGCAATAAATATTGCACGGAGGTTTCCGATAAAATTCGCTTTCCATTAAACATGCCCTTATTCAATAACATTGAACAGAAGTTGATATAATCATTGGCAGTGGATTGCGCCCCTCCCGAAGGATTAATGGCGTTTAAACTGGAAAAATTGGTGCCACGCATCTGCAGTGGACGCAATATTTTTTCCTGCATGATTTGTTCAAATCCTCTTCTTAAGGCAAGTTCAATATAGCGTCCTGCCAGGTTCAACCCCACATTGCTGTAACGGAATTCCAGCCCCGGATTCGCAACAATTTCTCTTTTAGTTACAAACTCTGTTACTTCTTCTTCCAGGCTGCTGTATCGGCTTCTTCTGATGATATCGCTTAGTTTGATAGGTTCAGATTCTATCCCGGTTAAATGGCTAAGGCAATGTCTGATGGTGATAAAGCCCTTGCTGTATTTGTTCATGTCGGGAATATATTTGCTGAGTTTGTCGTCGAGCGAAATTTTACCATCGTCTACCAGGGCCATAATTAAAGCAGCAGTTAGCCATTTGCTGGCACTGGCAATGGGGGCCTGTGTTTTGGGATTGAATTCTCCGGCCGATTTACTAAAGACAATTTTACCGTCTTTATATACCAGTATGCTGTATTCCTTGCCCAGTTCTTTTTTGGATTGCTCAATGGTTTTTTCCAGTTCCTGAAAATTGTATTGGGCTTTTACAGGCTGTAATAATAACAGAAAAATCACTCCCAGACTGACTATTGCGCAGTATATTCCATTTTTTTGCGACATATTTTCCGAATTATTGAGTTGGATTATCGTTTGATGAATGGTATAAAGTTACATCAATCCACTTTACTATGAATTTGAACAATTATACCATTAAAGCCCAGGAAGCCATACAGTCTGCTCAGCAGATTGCTTATAGCAATAATAACCCATCCATTGAAACGGATCACTTGCTGAAAGCATTGTTAAACGATAAGGATTCTGCCATTGAATTTTTGTTGAAAAAGAACAATGTGAATCCCGTTTTTCTGGAGACCAAACTAACCGAGCAACTGAACAAGTTGCCCAAGGTACAGGGAGGTGAACCTGCTCAGAGTGCAGGACGCGATTTCAGTAATGCCTTGCTGAAAGCAACAACCGTAATGAGTTCCTTTAAAGATGAATTTGTTACGCCTGAACATTTATTGCTTGCATTGGTGCAAATGAGTGATGCCACCGGAGCCTTATTGAAAGCTGCAGGATTAACCGAGAAGGGATTAATTACTGCCATTAAAGATTTGAGAAAAGGAGATACCATTCGTTCACAGGCACAGGAAACACAGCTGAATATGCTGAATAAATATGCCAAGAATCTGAACGATATGGCCAGGCAGGGCAAGCTGGATCCGGTAATTGGTCGTGATGAAGAAATCAGAAGAACGCTGCATATTCTTACCCGTCGTTCCAAGAACAATCCCATTTTAGTGGGTGAACCGGGGGTTGGTAAAACAGCCATTGTAGAAGGGCTGGCCATGCGGATTGTGAACGGGGACGTTCCTGAAAATTTAAAGAGTAAAATTATTTACGGATTGGATATGGGGCAGCTGATTGCCGGTGCCAAGTATAAAGGTGAATTTGAAGAGAGACTAAAAGGTGTGGTAAAAGAAGTGAGTTCCAGTGACGGAGAAATCATTTTATTCATCGATGAAATTCATACCCTGGTTGGTGCAGGTGGGGGCGAAGGGGCTATGGATGCAGCCAATATATTAAAGCCTGCATTGGCACGTGGTGAACTCAGAGCCATTGGTGCCACCACTTTAAATGAATACCAGAAATATTTTGAAAAAGATAAGGCGCTGGAAAGAAGATTTCAGAAAGTAATGATTGATGAGCCTACGGTTGAAGACGCCATTTCTATATTGCGCGGACTCAAGGATCGTTATGAAACGCACCACCATGTGCGTATTAAAGACGAAGCCATTATTGCCGCAGTAGAATTATCGAATCGTTATGTTACCGATCGTTTTTTGCCCGATAAAGCCATTGACTTAATTGATGAGAGTGCGGCCAAGTTGAGACTGGAAATGAATTCCATGCCCGAAGAACTGGACAAGTTGGAGCGTCAGATTCGTCAGCTGGAAATTGAACGCGAAGCCATCAAAAGGGAAGACGATGAAGACAAACTGAAAGAACTCAATATTGATATCAGCAACCTGGCTGTAGAGCGTGATACGCTGAAAGCGAAGTGGACACAGGAGAAGGAACTGGTAGAAAAAGTACAATCTGCCAAAGCCAGGATTGAACAACTGAAACAGGAAGCTGAGCAGGCAGAGCGTAACGGAGAATATGGTAAAGTAGCGGAAATCAGATACGGAAAAGTAAAAGAGCAGGAAACCATTATTGCTTCGGTTACCGAACAGTTGATGCAGACTTCCGAAAAAAGATTACTGAAAGAAGAAGTGGATGCAGAAGACATTGCAGAAAGCATTGCAAAAGCCACTGGTATTCCGGTAGCTAAAATGTTACAGGGGGAAAGAGAAAAATTATTGCACCTGGAAGAAGAACTGCATAGCAGGGTAGTAGGTCAGGAGGAAGCGATTGCGGCGGTTTCTGATGCCATTCGAAGAAGCAGGGCTGGTTTACAGGATCCTAAAAAACCAATCGGTTCTTTTATCTTCCTGGGTACTACCGGGGTTGGTAAAACAGAACTGGCCAAAGCATTGGCAGAATACCTGTTCGATGATGAAACCATGATGACCCGTATAGACATGAGTGAATACCAGGAAAAACATACGGTCTCCCGTTTAATTGGTGCGCCTCCCGGTTATGTGGGGTATGATGAAGGCGGACAGTTAACCGAAGCGGTACGTAGAAAACCTTACAGTGTGATTTTGCTGGATGAAATTGAAAAAGCGCATCCGGATGTATGGAACGTTATGTTGCAGGTGCTCGACGATGGAAGATTAACCGACAATAAAGGCCGGATGGTAAATTTTAAAAATACCATCATCATTATGACCAGCAATATTGGTAGTCATTTAATTCAGGATGCTTTTGAAGGAGTAGAAGAAAAAGGGTTGGAAGATGCGGCAGAAAAAGCCAAAACTGAAGTAATGCAATTGCTGAAGCAAACGATAAGGCCTGAGTTTTTAAACCGGGTAGATGAAATTATTATGTTCAGCCCTTTAAATAAAAAACAACTGAAGGGAATCATCAGCATTCAACTGGAAAACCTGAAGAAGCTGGTTGCAGAAAATGATATTCAATTGCGATTCAGCGATTACCTGATTGAATACCTGATGGACAATGGATTTGACGCGCAGCTGGGGGCAAGACCTTTGAAGCGACTGATTCAGAAACTCATTGTGAACGCCTTGAGTAAGAAAATCCTTTCCGGTGATATAGATAAAAATCAGCCTGTACTGGTTGATGTATTCGACGGAGTAGTGGTATTCAGAAACGAATAAGCCCCGTCCGGTTCACGGAAAATTAAGTTGAATAGCGTACATTAGAGAAAGCATTGTATGAAAACTGCATTGACCACTCTATTTACCCTATTCAACTTTTTTTTGTTTGGACAGAATATGTATATGGCCAAACCGGTAACTCATTTTGTAGAAGTGTACGATGAAAAGGGAATGACCATTAGTGCCAATGTGGGTACTGTAAAAGGGAGTCCCTTATGGAGGGATGAATGGTGCAATGCCAATGTGGAAATGTTCAATGGAAAAAAGTTTACCAATTTGCCTTTGATTATAAATCTGGTAAATGGACATATTCATTTTAAACAAGGGGATGCTGAATTTCAGTTTGTAGACGCCATTCAGAAAATTACTTTGTTCTTTCAGGAAGAGGGTGTAGCAGATTCTATTACCATTATTAAACTGAGTCCGGATAATCCACTACTATATGAAGTTAAAAAATCCAGTACCAAATATCAGCTCCTGCAAATGATTAACAAGAGGGCAGTAGATACTTATGATTACGGAAAGTCTTCTGGTGGAAAAAAGTTTGAACTCTTCAAAGAAAATTATTTGTTGCGCATGACATCCAATGAACTGGTTTCTATAAAAGGAAAATCAGTAGCCGATTTATTTACATCCGATACGGAAGCTGCCATTCAAATTTTACCTGCTGCCAAAAAGCGCAAACAGCTTAGCGTTCAGGATATCAGTACTATTATAGCCGCCCTCTAAGAAAAATCTTTTTTGTTAATTCTTCTTTAACAGGCAACATTCTAAAAGCACCTGGCATCTATTTTGTATTCCTACTATTGGCAGGAATATTTTCCAAAACTTTTGCGAATGGCTAAACAGCTGCGTAATGCGGCCTGGCTATATATTGCAAAAACTAAATTATTTAAATGGTATAACACTACACTAAAAACCTGAACCATGAAAAAAACAAACCCCCTTTTCTGGATGGCTGCATTTGCCATCGTTTTAGTAGTGTCTTTGTCTGCCTGCAACAAGGCAGCATCCATTGAAAATCCTGTTGGCTCTCAATCTGTATCGCTTTATTTAACGGATGCCCCGGGCGTTTTTGACAATGTGTTAATTGACATTAAATCTGTCTGGTTATTGGTGGATACCAGTAAGGACACGCGTAAAAAAGATACCTGTGACTGGGATAGAATAGGTCGTTCCAGAAAT
>CALEST010000109.1 GCA_937907555.1 uncultured Sediminibacterium sp. | reverse complement strand
CAACCCCCAGGTTTCTTCTTAAGAAAGGTACTTTCTTCCAGTCCATTCCTCTTAAATCAAAACCCACCACAGAAGCTTCTCCCTCTGTTAAAGTAAGTTCACCGTACAATGTTTTCAACAAACTACTCTTACCCGTTCCCGTTTTACCTACCAGGTACACGAACTCACCTTTGTTAATGGTAAAATTAACGTCCTGTAAAATCAGGCTACTGCCCTGATAAATATTCACGTGTTTTAAAGAGACAACGGTTTCAGACATAGTATGCATTAAATAGTGTTACAAATATAAGTGCAGACTCCTCAATCTAAAGGTTAATATTGATAAAAGACTTCTCCAAAGCCACCCTTGAGGGTTAAGGAAGATTTCCCGTTCTGAGATGCTTCTACCCTTCCCACTACCTGCGCTTCAATGCCCAGTTCAGCCGCAATGGCAATCAAGGCTGCAGCAGTTGATTCATTGGTAAAGATTTCCAGGCGATGCCCCATGTTGAATACCTGGTACATTTCCTTGTAATCCGCACCTGAGTTCTCCTGAATAATCTTAAATATTGGAGGAAGTTCAAACAGATTATCCTTAATAATATGCAAAGGCTTGGGCAGGTATTTCATGCATTTGGTTTGGCCGCCACCACTGCAGTGAATGGCACCGTTAATTTCATTGAAATGCAGGTCTAGTATTTTTTTCATCAAAGGAGCATAGGTTCTGGTTGGAGATAGCAATAATTTTCCAATCGGGATTTTTTCTCCTTTTATATTTACAACATCGGTCATTTTATTTTTACCGATGTATACCACTTTGTCCTGCAACTTGGGTTCAAAAGTTTCCGGATACTGACGGGCATAAATTTTTTCCAGCACATCATGACGGGCACTGGTTAAACCATTGCTTCCCAATCCACTATTGTATTCCGTTTCATAATGGGCTTTACCGGCACTGGCAAAACCCACAATTACATCGCCCTCCTGAATCTTATCGTTGGTAATGAGTTTATCCTTGGGCCAGCGAGAAGTCATGGTACCATTTACAGCAACCGTTCTAACTACATCTCCCACATCTGCTGTTTCACCACCCAGGTAATGAATATTTACTCCGTATGCTTTCAGGGTATCAAAAAACTCCTGGGTACCGTTAATAATGGCTTCCAGCACATCCCCGTTAATCAGCATTTTATTTCTGTCGATGGTACTGGAAAACAACAACTGATCGGTTACCCCCACGCAAAGCAAGTCGTCGAGATTCATGGCTACCGCGTCCTGTGCAATTCCTTTCCACACACTGATGTCTCCGGTTTCCTTCCAATATAAATAAGCCAGAATACTCTTGGTACCTGCCCCATCGGCATGCATGATATTTACCCAGGCAGGATCGTTGCACAAAAAATCGGGATAGATCTTACAAAACGCATGGGCATACAAGCCCTGGTCTAATTTCTGAATGGCCTGATGCACTTCTTCTTTTTGTGCAGATACCCCTCTTTGTGCGTATAAAGACATGAATGGATGTTTTGAAAGTATGGAATGGTGGCAAAGGTACAAAAACGAGGTATCTAACTGGCAGGAACTTTGGCGGGGAGTCCGTACTTTTGGGCCGATTATGAAGGTATATCGTGAATTGGCAAACGAGTTGCCCGCGTTCCGAAACGCGGTGGTTACCATTGGCACATTTGACGGGGTTCATCAGGGACACCAGCAAATATTGCAACAGATGAAATCAGAAGCAGCCCGCGTGAACGGAGAAACCGTTATCATTACTTTTCATCCGCATCCCCGTAAAATTGTTTCCTCTGTTCCCGGAGACATTAAGCTAATCAATACCCTGGAAGAAAAGACGGCGCTATTAGAACAGGCTGGCATTGACCATCTGGTGGTGATTCCCTTTGACCATCAGTTTTCGAATCAATCTGCGGATGACTATATACAAAATTTTTTATACCGCTATTTTAAACCCAGCGTTATCATTATAGGTTACGACCATCGTTTTGGTAAAGGCAGAACGGGGGATTATCACCTGCTGGAAAAATACGGCCGCGAGCTGGGATTTGAAGTGAAAGAAATTTCGGAAGAGATGCTGAACCAGGTTGTCATTAGTTCTACCCGCATCAGAGAAGCTTTATTGAATAATGATATTGATACCGCCAATCATTTCTTAGGCTATTCCTATTTCTTTGAAGGCCTGGTTGTAGAAGGAAATAAGATTGGAAGAACCATTGGTTTCCCTACGGCCAATCTGCATATCAGCAGTGAAGAAAAACTGATTCCTGCCAACGGAGTATATGCGGTGAAAATTCAATTGGGTCAGGAGTCTTTTGTGGGTATGATGAATATTGGTATAAGACCTACCGTTGACGGTAAGAAACGCGTAATTGAAGTGAATATATTCAATTTCAACAGAGATATCTACGGGCAGCAGCTCATCATCCGCATAGAAAAATTCCTTCGGGGTGAAGTAAAATTCAATGGACTGGAGGAATTGAAAGCACAGTTGAATGCAGATAGAAACCAGGCGGTTTCGGTGTTTACGCCATAATTTTCACAACCAATTCTTTCATGAGACCCGCATCATTGGCGGAACCATTGTGTACACCCAGGCTACGCAAATTATATTCATGCAATAGTAAAAGCACCTTTTCTACTGCTGCAAAATCGTACTTGCGCGCGGCGGCGTAATAGTCTTTTACAAAAAACGGAGAAACACCCAGCGCCGCCGCTGCAGCGGTTTCATTCTTATCCGGCAAAGACAAGAGCACATAGAGCTTACTAAAGAAATTATAAATGGAAGGTAAGATTAACTGAATAGGACCTGCTTTTGGGTTCGATTCAAAATATTGAATGATGCGAATGGATTTAGCCAGGTCTTTCTGTGCAACGGCAGCCTGCAATTCAAAAGCATTGAATTCCTTGCTCACCCCAATAAAATTCTCCACGTCTTCTTCTGCAATGGATTTTCGCGCGCCCATATTCAGCATGAGCTTCTCAATCTCATTTTCAATTCTGCTTAAATCGTTACCAATATGGTCTACCAGCATGGCCAATGCCTTGGGCGTAATAGTGAGACCATGGTTTTTTATCATCTGCCCTGCCCAATCAGGAAGCTGGTTGTCATACAATTTTTTTGTGGTAAGTACTTCGGCTTTGGTCTTCTTTAAAGCTGTAGCCAACTTCCCCCTTCCGTCTACTTTTTTCTCCTTGTGACTTACCACAAAAATGGTAGAAGCCAGGGGCTGCTCAATATATCCCAGTAGCTTTTCCAGATCTTTCATCTGCTGGGCTTCCTTCAGAATAACCACCTGCTTATCTGCAAACATGGGATAACGCTTACAGGCATTCACTACTTCCGCCCAGTCGGCATCCTTCCCATAAAAAATAGTCAGGTTGAATTCCGCTTCAGCCGGAGACAACAATTTTTTCTCGGCATAATCTACCAGAACATCAATAAAATAAGCTTCTTCCCCCTCCAGCCAATAAACCGGCTTATAGCTATTCTTCTTCCAATCCGATAAAATTTTCTCCGCAGACATAGCGCAAAGATGCTGAACCCCAGAGGATTTTCCATAGTCCAGAAGGCTTTTTTGTACACAATTTTCATAGCTTTTTTAATTTTGGCACGGTTTTGGAAAATAGGTGTCGAGAAGCAATCAATCATTAAAAATCGAGACTATGAGTACAGTAAACAATGGCGCAGCGCCAGATAACAGAAAGACCATTTATGGGATCTTAATTGCCGCACTGGTATTAACCTGGGGCTATATTTTCTATGACAAAAGCCAGACCCAGGATACCATTCAGGGATTGGAAACCAAAATCAGCAATGTAGACAGTGCTAGATTGGCCATTCAGCAGGAATTCATGAATGTATCTGCAAAAGCAGATTCCTTAACCAAGGACAACCTTGAACTACAGGGAGATTTGGCTGAGAGAAATGCAGATATCCAGAAGTTAAAAGGCAATATCAGTTCCATTTTAAAGAAGCGCAATGCAACTGAAAAGGAATTAGCCGAAGCCAAACAATTAATTGGAGAATTAAACGGGAAGATTGACGGTCTGTTTGCCGAAATTGAAAAACTGAAAGGTGAAAACTTGCAGTTAACCAATGCCAATGAGCAATTGAATACAGAAAAGACTCAATTAACTGCTGATAAGCAAAACCTGGAGTCTACCCTGAATACAACCAAGACCGAAAAGAAACAATTGGAAGATAAAGTAGATGTAGCTTCTACCCTACATGCATCCAATATAGGCATCAATGCTATTAACATTAAGAATTCAGGTAAGGAAAAAGAAACCACTACTGCAAAGCGTGCTGATTTAATCAGAATCTCTTTTGTAATTGATGAGAACAGAATCACTCCTTCCGGTACCAAAGAATTCTATGTAGTGGTTACTGCTCCTGATGGAAAAATTATTACAGAAGGAACCAATTTCAATACCAGAGAAGAAGGCAGCCGCCCTTATACCAATAAGGTATCTGTAAATTACGAGCAGAACAAAGCCATCCCTGTAAGTTTTGACTGGAAGCAAAAAGACGCTTACAAAGAAGGAGACTACAAAATTGAAATTTATAATAACGGATTTAAAATAGGTCAGGGTGTTAAAACCTTGAAGAAAGGTGGATTATTTAGTTAATCATACAGTTAGTTAGTTTAGCAAGCAATCGTGAAAGAGCCGTCCCACAAAATGGGGCGGTTTCTTTTTTGCGTACGACCCAACCAAAAGCTTATTTTAGTAGCATGTTTAAAAAGGGGTTCAATTTCACCAATGTTCTTTTCATGATGGCCATTGCCATTGTTAGCGGAACCATTGTATATTCTCAATACATTGCCCAGCAAATAGCTGGCAAAGAAAGACTGGCTGTGGAAGCCTGGGTAGAAGCCGAAAGAACCATTCTTAATGCAACCGATACAGTTTCCATTAACCTCGCCGCTAAAATCATCACCGAGAATACTACCATACCCATCATTGAAACCGATGACAAAGACCAGCCCACCGGTAACTATGTAAACCTGGATTCCACATCCGTAAAAGAAGACCCTCAGTATTTACAAAAACAACTGTCCGTTTTTAAACGCTATAGTAAAAAACCAATAGAGGTAAAACTCAAAGAAGAAGATAGTACAGCCATTCGGTATTATTATGGACAGAGTAAATTGTACAGAGAAGCCCAATGGTATCCAATTGTACAATTGATGCTGGTCATCATGTTTGTTTGGATTGTAATTTACTCTTTAAGAACCCGTCACAAAAGCGGACAGAACCAATTGTGGGCCTCCATGGCCAAGGAGACCGCACACCAGCTAGGCACACCTGTTAGTAGCTTAGAAGGATGGTTGGAGATACTTAAAGAAAAAGAAGACAGCAAAAGCATTGCAGCTGAAATAACCAAAGATGTGAATCGCCTGCAACTCATCACCGATCGCTTTGGCAAAATAGGCAGTACCCCGAAAACAGAATTGTGTAAGCCTTATGAAAGGGTGCAAATGGTGATGGACTATATGAAAAAAAGAAGCAGTGATCAGGTTCAATTTCAACTGAATGGGGGCAATACCCAATCGCTTGAATGCCTGCTCTCTCCTACTTTATTCGACTGGGTAATAGAGAATTTATTGAAGAATGCATTGGATGCCATGGATGGCAAAGGAAGCATTGTAATAAATATGACACAAGAAAACAAGCTACTACAAATTTCGGTAAAAGACAGTGGCAAAGGCATTCCGCATAACCAATGGAAAAAAGTTTTTCAACCCGGATTCACTACTAAAAAAAGGGGCTGGGGCATTGGTTTGTCTTTGAGCAAACGCATCATTGAACAATACCACAAGGGAGAATTATTTGTACAATCCAGTGAAATGAACAAGGGAACTGTATTCTCCATACAGCTCCCTTTATAAAAATGATTACAGTCGCTTCACCGACCCCCCACTTCCTACTTTAATATCTCTGATATTGCCTTCGCCTTTGTAACGGATTGATCCGCCGCTGCTGGCACGGGCAATAATTTCTTTAGACACTTGTACCTGCACACTACCCCCACTGGAGCTTTCAGCATCACAGGTTTTGGAAGACAAATCATAGCCTTTGAACATAGCGCCGCTGCTGGCATCTACACTGATATCATCTGCTTTGCCAGATAGTTCTGCCAGTGCACCACTGCTCATGCGAACTATTAACTTTTCAAATTCCAGGCTTGATCCAGAAACCAGTGCACCACTGCTGGCGTTGATTTTATCCAGGTCTTTGAAAGAAAGATAAACCGTTACTTTCCAGTTCTTCCACTGTTTCCAGAACTGCCAATCCTGGTTACGGGTAATTTTCAAAACCCCGTCTTTCACTGTTGTTTCAATGTATTCAAGATAAGCAGGATCACCTGCTGCAACTGCCAGCTCTTCTTTATCGCCCTGCGTTAAAATTAATTTGATACCAGAAGATACATCAACAGCGTGAAAAGACTTAACAGCCCTTTTTTCAACATGGGGTTCATTCACTGTTTTTTGTGCCATTACAGCCAAACCCAATATGGTGAATGACAATAGGAATAGTATTTTTTTCATAAACGATTTTTCTATGAAACGAATACCCTGAAAAAAAGTTACTACCGTTCATCATTCCTTATCGCAGTACAACCGCTCCTAATGCCGGTAAGTGTACTTTCAACTGATAACATTTGGAAGGTTTGTCTACCAGTTTGCTTTGTATGGAAGGATTATACACGTCGCCTGTTCCCCAGAATTCCTTGCTATCACTATTGAATATTTCTGTCCACTTTCCTTTTCCGTGCACATAAATTTCCCAGTCGTGGCGGGCTACTGGCGTAACGTTTAGGATAACCAGAATATCGTCTTTTTCTTTTTTGCCCTTGCGTTTGTATACCATCACCGAATCGCTGCGGTGGTTCAGATCCACCCATTCAAATCCACCTGGTTCAAATTGCTTTTCATACAAAGCTGGTTCTGATTTGTACAATTGATTCAATTGTTGCACACAATATTTCATTCCACCATGACTTACATGCTGCAACAACTCCCACTGTAATTCAGACTTGTAATTCCACTCCTGCGTAGCACCAAATTCATTCCCCATAAATAGCAGCTTGGCACCGGGGTGTGTAAACATATAGGTATAGAGAATACGAAGGTTGGCAAACTTCTGCCATTCGTCACCAGGCATTTTATAAATCATCGGACTCTTTCCATGCACTACTTCATCATGACTCAGCGGCAGCATGAAATTCTCATCGTAGAAATACATCATGCTGAAAGAAAATTTATCCTGGTGGAACTGGCGGAAAATAGGGTCCATTTTAAAATAGCCCAGCGTATCATGCATCCATCCCATCATCCACTTCATACCAAAGCCAAGCCCCCCTTCAAAAGTAGGCTTACTGATTTTGGGCCAGTCAGTTGCTTCTTCCGCAATGGTCTGGATATCCGGAAAGTCTCTGTAAAGTGTTTCATTTAAGTCTTTAATAAAAGCAATGGCTTCCAGATTCCCATTACCTCCGTATTCATTCGGCTCCCACTGTCCCTCACTGCGGCTGTAATCCAAACGCAGCATGGAACTCACCGCATCCACTCTTAATCCATCCGTATGAAACTGATCGCACCAGAAGCGGGCACTACTAATTAAAAACGATTTTACTTCTCCCCGCTTATAATTAAATATATAAGAGTTCCAATCCGGATGATATCCTTTGCGCATATCGGCATACTCATAAGTATGTGTTCCGTCGAACATGAACAAACCATGTGCATCGTATGGAAAGTGCGAAGGCACCCAATCTAAAATCACCCCAATACCCGCCTGATGAAATGCATCTACTAAATAAGCATATCCCTGTGGTGATCCGAAACGTGAAGTAGGTGCAAAGTATCCTGTGCCCTGATAGCCCCAGCTTCCATCAAATGGATGTTCCATCACGGGCATAAACTCAACATGTGTGAATCCCATTTCTTTTACATAGGGCACCAATCTTTCTGCGATCTGCTCATAGGTATTGTAAGATTCTTCATCGTGTTTATCCGGACGCATCCAGCTGGCCAGGTGCACTTCATATACACTATAAGGGCTCTTGAGTGAATTGTGCTTCTTGCGATGCTTCATCCATTCCTGATCCTTCCATTCATAATTGGTTTGCCAGGTAATAGAAGCGGTAAAAGGTCTTTTTTCCCAAAAATGTGCGAAAGGATCCCCCTTGTCTAATTTAATGCCGTTGAAACCATGTATATGATATTTATAAGCTTCCCCTGCCTGTATCCCTGGAATAAACCCTTCCCAGATACCGGAATTATCCAGTCTTACTTTTAAAGGATGACTGGTTTTATCCCAGTTATTAAAGTAGCCAGTCACCGAAATAAAAGTGGCATTGGGTGCCCACACGGCAAAATAAGTTCCCTGCACACCCAGCACTTCTAATTGCTTGTTACCAAAATACTTGTAAAGCTGATAATGTGTCCCGTTTTGAAAGTACCGGACATCTGCTTCTGTAAATAATGAATAATTCCACACTGCCTGTTGTGTATCAACAAAATGCGTTTCTTCAAATTTCTTTGGGGCTTCCTTTACAACTTTTTTTGAGCTACCCACTCTTTTTGTTGACTTAATAGAATCAGACATGCCGCATTGATTTAACAGAAATATGTGATGAATGGAAAAAATTTATCATAAGATTTATGGAATTTACGACAAAATTCATCTAAAGACGAATTAACTGCATTTATGACCAAACTAACACTGATGGCTTTGTTATTATTAACAGCCATCTCAAATGGGTTTTCTCAGGAAACCGGAACTGTGAAGGGAACTGTAACAGACACGCTTAACAAACAAAACTTAACCAATGCTGTGGTGGCGGTACTTAGGGCCAAGGATTCTGTCCTGGTGAAGTATACTCGTACAACCAAGGAAGGACAATTTAATTTACCGAATCTTTCAGCGGGTAAATACATTGTAATGGTTTCTTATCCTGCTTATGCCGATTATGTAGACATAATTTCTGTTGCAGGGGGATCTACAACCGACTTAGGCAAAGTGCCTGTTATCACCAAAGCCACGCTGTTGCAGGAAGTGATCGTAAGACAAACAGTTAGTGCAATACGGGTAAAAGGAGACACTACTGAATACAGGGCCGATAGCTTTAGAGTAAGCCCCAATGCAGATGTACAGGAGCTCCTGCGAAAATTGCCTGGTATACAGGTAAATAGCAAAGGAGAAATTACTGCTCAGGGTGAAAGGGTGCAAAAAGTGCTGGTAGATGGGGAAGAGTTTTTCAGCGACGATCCTGCCGTAGTTACCAAGAATCTGAGAGCCGATGCAGTTGACAAAGTGCAGTCCTTCGATAAAAAAAGTGACCAGGCCGTGTTTACCGGAATTGATGACGGACAGAAAATCAAAACCCTGAACCTTACTTTAAAAGAAGACAAGAAGAAAGGCTATTTTGGCAAACTAGAAGGGGGTGGAGACTTTAATAAATATGCAACTGGCAAAGCATTGGCCAATGCTTTTAAAGGGAAAAGAAAAATTTCCGGTTACCTAACAACAGACAATACCAAATACGAAGCATTGAACTGGGATGAGAACCGAAACTATGGTGGCGATGCCAATACCACAACGGAATTTACAGACGATGGAGGCATGATGATGTTTTCTTCAGGAGATGAATTCAGCTGGGGACGGGGGTTTCCTACTTCTACAACAGGAGGTTTACACTTTAGTAACAAATGGAACAAAGACAAACACAATTCCAATAATACCTACCAGTTTAATCAACTGGATGTAAAAGGCATCAATACCAATAAAACACAGAATATCTTACCTGGGGCGGATTTAATTAGTACCAGTGTGCAGGACCAGGTGAGCAGTAAAAGAAGAAACAAACTCACTAGTATTTACGAATGGCAGATTGACTCGTCCAGTTCATTAAAAATTACCGCCAGAGGTTCTGTTGTAAATGGTAGTAGCGCTTCCGATTATTTTGGAAGAACCATTAACAGCGATAGCATCTTATTAAACCAGAGTAATAGAAGAACTTCAGTTGAAGATGAAAACAAAACCCTGAATGCTACCATTCTTTATCGCAAGCGTTTTAAGAAAACAGGAAGAAGCTTTTCCTGGAACAACGATATTAACTACAATGATCGTGCAGACAATGGTTTTTTAACTGCAGACAACCAGTTCTTTGACCCATTGGGAAATATCATAAGAAGGGATTTGTTAGACCAGCAAAAAATAAACAAACAATTGATGACCACCATCAATTCAACGGTCAACTATACAGAACCCTTGTGGAAGAACACTTTCCTGATTTTCAACTATCGGTTGAATGTGAGCAGAAACGATGCAGAGAGAAATACATTCGCCAAAAACACAGCGAATAATAAATACGAGAATTTAGTGGATACACTAAGTAACCATTTCATATTCAATACAACTGGCCATACCGGAAATCTGAGTTTCCGATATGCTGTTAAAAAACTAAACTTCTCGTTCGGATCAGGCATTGGACAGGTGAATTACCGCTTGAAAGACCTGTTTAAGAATACAGACCGAAATGTAGTATTCAACAACTTCATTCCTGCAGTTAGCTTAAATTATAATCCTAAACAACAGAGAAGATTCTATTTTAACTACAATGGGTCTACACAGAACCCAAGCCTCGCTCAGATTCAACCCATCATCGACAATATTGACCCATTGAACCTGACCATTGGAAACCCCAATCTTAGACAGTCTTTTAATCATAGATTCAGCATGGGCGCTTCTGATTATAAAGTACTAAAAAGCAGAAGTGTTAGTTTTAATATTAACTATAACAGAACAGACAATGCCATTTCCAATGCCAGTTATGTTGACAGCGCAGGTAGAAGAATCAACCAGGCCATCAATGTGGATGGAAATTATAATTTAAGTGCAAGAGTAGGTTATGGTTTTGAGATCATTCCCTCTTTAAATATCAATTTCGATATCAGCCCCAGAATCAGTCAGAATGCCAACCGTGTAAATGGCATAGATAATATTACCAAGAACAAAGCCATGCAATACAGTATCAATGCAGGGTATTGGGGAGACAAAGCCATCAACTTCTGGTTCAACGGCAGTGCCAATTATAATAATTCTGTTACATCTATCCGACCCGATGTAGCTACCAAATTCTGGACTTACAATGCTTATGGTAATTTGCAGTTGAAATTCAAGAAAATCAAAACCTATATTGATATGGGTATTGAAGCCAATATCTATCAAAAAACAGCGGTATTTGCCGATCAGCGAAATGTATACCTGGTTAATACTACTATTCGTAAAATCATTTCTAAGAATGATCAGTGGGAAGCCAAGATCTATGTGAATGATATTTTCAATCAGAATTTAGGCATCAACAGAAATGCTTCCAGCAACTTTATTACAGAAAGCACCAATCAGACCATTCAACGTTATGCACTTTTCTCTTTGGTTTGGAATTTTAGTAAAAACGGTAAACCCACTCAAGGATTTTAATATGAAAAAGACTTTAATCATTTTATCAATACTATTGGGCAGTCATTCATTAATGGCGCAGGTACAATTTATTCAGTCAGGAAGAATTGAATTTGAAAAAAGAGTCAATCAACATGCGCCCATGTTAGATGAAGAGGAAAATATATGGACTGCTGAAATGCTCAAACAAATACCCAAATTTGTATCAGATATTTTCGAGCTCAAGTTTACTACGGACAAATCAGTTTATAAATTAGCAAAGGAGAATCCCAATAACAAGTATATGTGGGGCACTAAACCTGTTGATACCGATGTGAGTATACAGGATTTCAATAAAGGGATTGCAATTAGTCAAAAAGAAGTATTTGAAAATACTTATTTAATTAAAGACAGCAGCCGTACCTGGGAATGGAAAATTGCAGAAGAAACCAGAGAAATTGCAGGCTTTGAATGCAGGAAAGCCGTTACCAAAATTTGCGATTCTGTTTACGTGGTTGCATTTTATACCGATCAAATTCCGGTAAGTGCAGGTCCGGAAAGCTTTGGTGGCCTCCCGGGAATGATACTGGGATTAGCTGTACCCAGATTGAATACCACCTGGTTTGCAACCAAACTGGAATTGGTAACACCAACAGCAAATGAACTCAATGTAAAACAAAAGGGAAAACAAATAGGTAGAACACAACTAACCACAGAACTATCTAAAGCATTAAAAGACTGGGGAAAGGAAGGAGCCAGAAAAATGTGGGTTGCCCAATTGTAAATTAGTGTCCACATTCAATGGCATCAGCACCATGTATAGCTTTATGTAAATAAGGACTCACAAATGGGATATCCAGATTCAAACCGCGAAGAATTAATAGTATTCCGATGACTAAGGATAGTATCGGTATAAGTTTTCGGATTTGCTGACGGAATTCACCGGAAAGGGATTGTGCAGCTAATACGAGTAACAGCATGGCAGGAACGGTTCCTAATCCAAAACTTCCCATGAATAAGACTGACTCTGTAATGGTATGTGCCACAAGTGAAGCAGCAACTGCGGTGTAAACAAGGCCACAGGGTAAGAATCCGTTGAGTACACCAAAGATATACATGGTAGGAGCTGACCTTTTTTGCAAGATGGATTGCATAGTGGTGATTTGCCACTGCTTGAATCCATTCAGAAAGGACAGGTTCATTTTTGTAAAGAGTCTGGGTAAGACTACAGACAACACAATAAAAGAACCCAATACAATAGAAAGAATCTGGGTAAGCCCGAACCAGTTCAATCCTCTGCCAAAAATGCCGGCGATAATCCCGATAAACATATAACTGCTTATTCTGCCTAAATGATACCCTCCAATGGCCAGGGCTTTTTGCCAACCGCTGAATTGTTGAAAAGGTAAGGATAGGGCTAAAGGTCCGCACATGCCCACGCAGTGCACGCTTCCTGCAAAACCTAAAATGAACCCGGAGAATAAAAGGACTTCCATGATTAAGGAATAAAGATCACTTCTTCCGCATAGTAATTGATACCCGCACTCGTAAAACTAATCTTAGCTATGTATTTCCCTTTATTAAATGAGGAGACCGGAAAAATATATTTCCCGTTGCCTGAAGCAGCCAAAGGCCATTTTTTATCTGACTTCTCAGAAGCCGGATTGTAAAAATGTATTTCTGCATTGGTAATTGCGGATGTTATAGTTGAATCAATGTTCAGAACAACCTGCCCCTCCTTCTTATCAATGGCTATTTTTTGCGTTAAAGCGTTGGCATTGGCAGTAGCTTGTAATTTTCCATTGAATGCCATTTCCTTCTCGTAATAATTAGACTCCACCATTTCAATATCTACCTGCATGGTTTTCCATACAAGAAATAAGATAAATGCTACGCCAGCTCCAAATGCAAGAACAATTCTATAGCCCCAATTCATGTAATTCGTTTAATAGTCGCTGATAAAAATAGCTTTTTTTGTGGCAATTAGTTTATCGCCACTCATGAGCTTGATTTCATATTCCTCTTTCCGCTTTTCAATCTTGCTGGTATCCACTTTAATAAAGAAGGTTTCTTCTGCCAGCTGTCTTCCTTTCAGTGTATCCAGCTTATGTCCGATTCTTTCAATTTTTACATCCGGATTACTTGGCACCAATGCATAAGGTAAATCCCTGTTGCTCTTGTTGGTAACCTTAATCCTGAACAGGTTACTGATGGTTCCATCTTTGTTTTCCTGCATTCCCTGCCCAGGCACACGTAAAATAGTTGCATCAAATGTGGTACGGGTAACAATTAAAACACCCAGTAAAACGATCAAGACCGCCAGTACACCGGAATAGGCCTTGATGCGATAAGTGAATTCAAACTTCTTGCCGGATGCAATCTGGTTTTCGGAAGCATAGGTAATCAGATTTTCTGGTCTGTTCACTTTCTTCATCATCATATTACAGGCATCAATACAGGCAGTACAATTGATACATTCCAGCTGTGTTCCATTTCTGATATCAATATTGGTAGGACATACATTCACGCACATGCCACAATCAATACAATCCCCTGCCCCTTCTGTTGCTTTCTTTTTATTACGAGGCTCTCCTCTTAAATAGTTATACGCAACTACAATGGAATTCTTGTCCAGCAAGACTCCTTGCAGTCTTCCATAAGGGCAAATTACAGTACATACAATTTCGCGAACGAATGCATACACAGAATAAAAAACCAGCGTGAAAAACACAATGGCAATAAAGCCGC
>CALEST010000108.1 GCA_937907555.1 uncultured Sediminibacterium sp. | reverse complement strand
CCCATGCTCCCCCCAATAGATCATATTATATACTTCCCCCCAAGGCAATGGCTTTACTGGATTATTCTGGTTATGGTTATTGCCTCTATTTTAGCTTTACCATATGTAAAAACCACTGTTTCAATCAGGGCATCCGGACTTATTCGCCCTGCCAATGAGCGAACGGAAGTGAAATCTGTAATGAGTGGTTATATTCATCATCTGTATGTTAAAGAGGGCGATACAGTTAAGCAAGGACAATTGATTGCTGCTATCAGAGATAATACAAATCAGCCTAAAGCAGAACTCAATCAAATAGAATACCAGCAAAAACATTTGTTTGTTAAGGATTTGGTTTTACTTACTAAAATAGATACAGCTGGAACGCATCATTCAATAACAATTAATGATTTATCTACGCCACTTTACAAAGAGCAATTAAGTAAATATCAATACCAATTGGCCGATCAGAAAGCATCATTAAGAAAAGTGTCGAATGAGCTCAAAACCTATACCTCCCTTTTGAAAGACAAAGTAATTTCACCAAAAGAACATTTTGATAAGGAAATAGAACTTGAAAAGTTACAAGCTTCTTTCAATGCCTTTAAAAACAATCAATTGGTTTCATGGCAGAACGATTTGCAGGAGTTTCAGCTGAACATTTCTCAGTTTAATGCTCAAAGAAGACAAATTGAAGCGGATCAGTCAAATCATTTTATTCATGCACCTGTTTCAGGTGTTATTCAGAATGTGCAGACCCGGTATAAGGGGAATATGCTCTCCGCTGGTGAATCTGTCTGTTTAATTTCTCCGCTCACTGAATTATTGGCTGAGTGTTATCTCTCTACAAAAGATGTTGGTTTGCTAACAGTGGGCCATTCTGTTAAGTTTCAGATTGATGCTTTTGATTACCAATACTTCGGTGTACTAACTGGTAAAGTGAATCGTATTGACAATGATTATACTATAATAGACAATAAGCCTGTATTTAAGGTGCAATGCTATTTTGACCGAGCACAATTATCTCTCAAGAATGGATTCACAGGATCATTGAAAAAAGGGTTAAGTCTTCAAGCCCGTTTTGTAGTGGCTGAAAGAACACTCTGGAACTTGCTTTACGATACCATGGATGATTGGTTTAATCCGAATGCGCATGTTAAAGGCTAAACTCAAGATTAAGCAAAGAGATATTACGGATTGCGGTGCTGCTTGCCTTGCATCGATTGCTTTGCATTTTAATTTGTCAATCCCTGTAAGCAGAATCAGGCAGTATGCTGGTACTGATAAAAAGGGAACCAATGTTTTGGGGTTGATTGAAGCCGCTGAGAAATTGGGGTTGCAGGCTAAAGCTGCAAGGGGTACTCTTCAAAGTCTTTCTAATATTCCACTTCCTGCCATTGTTCACCTGGTTATGAAAAATGGCCTCCACCATTATGTGGTATTGTACAAAATAAAATCAAATAAGATTGTTTATATGGATCCTGGTGATGGGCAGTTTCACTCCGTATCAACTAAGGAATTTGCTGAAAGTTGGTCGGGTGTAATTGTTTTATTGTTACCTGGGGATAGTTTTGTAACTGGTTCTCAAAAAACATCCAATTTGCTGAGATTCTGGCAATTGATGCTACCCCATTCTTCTTTTTTACTGCAGGCTTTATTGGGTGCCTTGGTCTATACCATATTAGGACTTTCTACTTCTATCTATATCCAAAAGTTAATTGATTTTGTTTTGGTTGAAGGCAATCTTCAACTCCTTAATATGCTGAGCCTCGGAATGATTGTTATTTTAATCTTTCAAATCATTATTGGCGCATATAAGTCGGTTTTGGGAATGCAAACAGGACAAATGATTGATGCAAGATTGATTCTCGGGTATTATAAACACTTATTGCAATTACCACAAAGATTTTTCGATACCATGCGTGTGGGGGAAATAATGAGTAGGATTAATGATGCAGTTAAAATACGAGAGTTTATTAATTCAGTTGCTTTGAATTTAATAGTCAATTGCTTCATTGTTCTGTTTAGCATCGGTATCATGTTTCTTTATTATTGGAAGCTGGCATTGATTATGCTTTCATTAATACCGATTTATCTTTTTATATATTGGGTTAGTAATCGTATGAATAGAAAATGGCAGCGTAGGTTAATGGAAGAAAGCGCTGATCTTGAAAGCCAGTTGGTGGAAAGCCTGAATGCGGTTGGTACGGTCAAGAAATTCGGGCTTGAATCCTTTTCGAATGAGAAAACAGAATCAAAATTCATTGCGCTATTACGTACTATATACAAAACGGGTATTTATTCTCTTTCAATAGGAAATAGCGTTGAGTTTTTTACCCGCTTATTCACCATTTTATTGCTCTGGCTGGGAGCTTATTTTGTAATTCAAAGGGAACTTACGCCAGGAGAATTATTGTCTTTTTATGCGCTGGTGGGATATTTTACTGGTCCTGCATCTTCACTAATTGGTGCCAACAAGTCAATACAGGAAGCCCTGATTGCAGCAGACCGTTTATTTGAAATCATCGATTTGGAAACAGAAACCAATGCCGAGTCTAAAGTTGAACTTACTTCTGATTTAGTAGGGGATATTCAGTTGCAGAATATTCATTTTAGATATGGAACAAGATCCACTGTTTTTGAGAATTTGAATTTATTAATTGAAAAAGGGAAAAGTACTGCCATCGTAGGAGAGAGTGGTAGTGGTAAATCTACCCTGCTTTCTTTACTGCAGAATCTTTACCCTTTGAATAAAGGGAATATCACTATTGGCGGTTTGGATGTTCAGTACATCAGCAATAAAAGTCTTAGGCAAAGGATTAGTGTTGTGCCACAGGAAATAGATTTGTTCACAGGAACTATCATTGACAATATTGCATTGGGAGAATACGAGCCGGATATGCAGCGAGTCTTGTTTCTCTCTAAATTATTAGGGATTGATGAGTTTATTGAACAAATGCCAGACGCATACCATAGCGCAGTAAATGAACAAGGAGCTAATTTTTCAGGTGGTCAAAAGCAACGAATAGCCATTGCCCGTGCACTCTACAGAAATCCGGATATATTGATTTTAGATGAAGCTACCAGTAGTCTTGATCCGGCAAATGAGCAAAAAGTAAAAGAGGCTTTGGATTGGTTTAAACAGCAGATTAAAACCGTTATCATCATTGCTCACAAATTAACTACTATTAAGTATTGTGATAATATAGTTGTTTTAAATAAAGGGCAATTAATGGAGCAGGGTTCTCATGCTCATTTATTAAGCTTAAATGGTCACTATGCCAATCTTTGGAATTATAATCGTTCATCAATTTAAACAGCATAAATGTCTAACATTAAAAATCCTATTGTAATTCTGCTTCTGCTCCAGGGCATTGTATTTAATTTAATAGTACTTCCCGTAGCTATCCTATTCCCTGATTTAACTTCTGAGATATTTGTTTCGAAGCAATTTCATTTTCAGGATTGGGTTAATTCGGTTTGTATCAATGTATTGGCCTGGCATCTTTTCTATGCGGCTTTGAAAAACAAGTTATTCTTTAAAACCCCCAGACGGTTGAGAGATGAATTAAAAAAGTTTAACTGGATAGTGCGAATTGAAAATTGGCTTTATACTCGCATCAAAGATTTTCCGGCAAAGAACAAAGGACTCCTGTTTTTAATTGGGCTTGTTATTGTTGTAAATATTATTGCACCACTCATTTTTAGTACCATATTGGAATATAAGCTTGCTTACCATTCACTGGGGTTAACCTTTATTTGCATCCAGTTCATTTCCTTTATTGCATTCTATTGTTACAATAAATTTCCTAGAGAAATGCTTGAAAAGGATGAGCTAATTCCATCACCATGGTTATTGGAAATCCTTTTTAGTAAAAATCCGAAAAAAGCAAGGCCTAATTCAACTGCGGATCAATAGGGTAGTTGGTCATTTGAGCATATTCGCCTCCCAGTTGTTGTAAGCTGCGTTTCCAGATCTGATGGGTTTCGTCTATAAAGAGAATGCCGGGATCTGCTTGTGTAAGTATCCAGCTCTTTTCATCTATCTCTTCTTGTAACTGACCGATGCTCCATCCACTATAGCCCATGAAAAAGCGAATCTGGTTTTCTGTTATTTCTTTATTGTGCAGTGCGGCGATGGCTACATCAAAATCCCCTCCCCAATAAATCCCTTTTGAAATTTCCAGCCCCTCCTGAATTATATCGGGTCTCCGGTGTATAAAATGCAGCGTATGTTGTTCTACGGGACCGCCTTCAAATACAGGAAGTGCTATTCCCTCTGCTATCTCTACCAAGTCTCCCAGGTATTGATTGGTTTTTTTGTTGAGTATAAAACCAACATCTCCTTCTTCATTGTGTTCGCAGATTAACACCGCAGTTCGTATAAAATTCGGGTCCTTTAAAAAGGGGTCCGATAATAATAATATTCCTTTATTTAATTCCATAGGTATACAAAAGATAAGAATAATATTTATTTTCCGCACCAATTGTTAAAAATTCTCGTTAAAAAAGCCTGCTGCCGGGTAGATACCCCCGGGTCTGGACTTTTTCATTTTATATTTGCTGCGCATGAAGAGAACCTTCCCCATTATCGTCATTCTGATTTCGCTTTCACTTTGCGGCTTATTCCTGCTGCAGGCTTCCTGGTTCGATAACCTGATGGAAGTTACCAGGACGCAGTTGATTGAAAAAATTAATATGGTAGGGGTGAACGTGGCTACCGATATTGGTAAGTCTACCCGCTCTTCTCAACCGCTGCGATTAAATAGAAGGGGTGGTTTTTTGTTGGGTACCGAATTGCAGATTAAACTTTTCCGTCAGCCTACCGTTGAAGAGCGCTTTACGATGGAAGAAGTGCGAGAAAAAATCTCCAAGGAATTTCAGCGCGTTAAGTTGAATAACCTGAAGTTTGAATTTGCCATTTCCGATGTGGAAGGAGATTATGAATTTTATTCTACGGGTTACGAACAGGAATTCTGGGATACGGTTCATAACAAACGAAACTATTATCCTATTCTTCGGGACACCGATAACCTGGCATTGAATGAGGCCAATGAATTGTTGATTATTATTGTGCCCGATGTTGACAAGCAAGTATGGTATTCGCTTCGCTGGATTCTGATTGGGGCGGTTACATTCTTCCTGATTATTTTGGCCGCTTTCTATGTAACGGTAAAGACTTTGCTGAATCAGAAAAAATTGTCACAAATTAAAAGTGATTTCATCAACAATATGACCCATGAGTTCAAGACACCACTGGCTACCATATCCCTGGCCGTGGATGCGCTCAAGAGTCCTAAAGTTCAGGCCAACCCCGAGAAAGGTGCGTACTTTACCAATATTATCAAAGAGGAAAATATCCGCATGAACAAACATGTGGAGACCATTTTGCAGGCGGCTTTTCTGGAAAAGCAAGAGTTGAATCTAAACTTATCCAAGGTTTCTGTTCACGAAATGGTGCAAGAAGTGGCGGCTACATTTACACTTCAATTGCAGGATAAAAATGGACAGATTGATTTTCTGTTAAATGCTTCAAACGATACCATTAGTGCGGACGACACGCATTTCAGAAATATGCTTTCTAATTTAATTGACAATGCCATTAAATATTCTCAGGACCCAGTGCGCATTGTGATCTCTTCGCATAGTACCAGGAATCATTTTGTGATGCGTGTTCAGGACAATGGTATTGGTATGAACAAGGAATCGGTAAAAAGAATATTCGAAAAGTTCTATCGCGCCCATACAGGCAACCTGCACAATGTAAAAGGGTTTGGTTTGGGCATGAGTTATGTGAAAACCGTAATTGATGCCCATAAAGGGAAAATCAAAGTGGACAGTGCTGTAGGAAAAGGAACTTCCTTTACCATTGAAGTGCCGCTGATGCAGGACTAACCCAAAGGATAGATCCATCTCCATAAGAAAGGAAGCGATACTCATGCGTTAGTGCATACTCGTAAATTCTTCTCCAATCATCGCCTACAATGGCAGAGATTAATAATAACAATGTGCTCTGTGGTTGATGGAAATTGGTAACCAATGCACGTATGATTCTGAATGTATATCCAGGTGCTATAATGATTTGTGTTTTGGTAATGATGCGTTCAGCATTGTTTTTTTCCATCCATTGTAATAGTGCTGTCAGGGATTCTTCTGCGGAATATGCTTTTCCTTTGTTCTCCGCATTTTCTTCTGCATGCTGATAAGGTTCCCACTGTGATACGGACAAATCTGCTGTTGCCAGTGAAGGATTGTGAATGGTTTTAACGCCAATCCAGTAAAGGCTTTCCAGCGTTCGCAGCGATGTTGTTCCCACCGCTATAATACCTTTGGATACATGCTCCAGTAATTGTTCTATCGTAGACTTTTGTACATCTATAAATTCTGCATGCATTTCGTGATCCTTCATCTGCGCGGCTTTCACGGGTTTGAAAGTACCTGCTCCAACATGCAGCGTTACATATCCTTTTTGAATTTGCTTTTGCGCTAATTGTGCAAAAACATATTCAGTAAAATGTAATCCTGCAGTGGGTGCTGCTACCGATCCGTCATGCTTTGCATAAATAGTCTGGTATCTCTCCTTATCGGATTCTTCTGTTTCTCTGTTTAAATAGGGAGGAAGTGGGATATCTCCGGCCAGGTGCAAGACTTCCGCAAAGCTGATTCCCGCCGGGTCCCAGCTGAATTCAATTAAGAAACAATCGGGCAGTATTTCTACCTTATTCGCTTGTATTTTTAACCCTTTTACCTCCAAAACCACGGCCCCTTCTTTCCATTTTTTGGCTCCTCCCACCAGGCACTTCCATTGCACAGAACCCTTTTGCAGCATGGCTGTGGTAATATCCGCATACTGATCCGCCGGTTCTAAACAGAAGAGTTCAATTACCCCACCTGTGGGTTTCTGAAACAGCAATCTGGCTTCTACAACCTTGGTATCATTGAATACCAGCAGGCTTCCCTGGGGGAGCTCATCCGCAATATTTGCATAGATGGACTCTCTGATAGAAACGCCATTTTCTGTTTTGGGGCCTAATTCACCCGATATTGGTTCTGCTCCCCCCGAAAAACCCGTTCCGCCGTATATCAGCAGCTTGCTCTGATCCCGCTGTTCCAGCGGATATTTGGCGATTTTCTCGTTAGGGAGCTCGTAGTTGAAGTCTTCTATATACAGGTTTGACGGGTGTTTCATGCGATTTTCATTGTTATTCACGGCTTATCCACAGCAATTCACAGGTTATACAGTGCCTTTAATGCCATTTCGTCTGGAACGCAAGATAGGAAAGGATTGCAGCCGCTTTAATCTTGTGGATAAATACAAGACCCCCATTTTTGGGTTAAAAGTGGGAAAAAGTGTTATTTTGTGTCAACAAGTGGTAAACTTGGAAATATTTATTCACTTATGATCGGATTTCACGGAGAATATGAAGCAACGGTAGACGCCAAAGGGCGTTTCCTCCTTCCGGGCGGGCTGAGAAAGCAATTGCCTGAAGGAGAGTCGCGCTTTATTCTGGGCCGTGGGTTCGAAAAATGCCTCACGCTGTATCCGATCAAAAGTTGGGAACTCATTATTTCTAAGATTAGCCAGTTAAATGATTTTGATCCAAAAGTACGTCAATTCAGACGTCAGTTTTTGGGAGGTGCTACCGAGATTGAACTGGATGCTGCCGGCAGAATGTTATTGCCTGCTTCATTAAAGGAATTCGCGGGCCTTTCCAAAGACATTGTACTTGCTGCCGCCATGGACCGTTTTGAAATCTGGGATGCAGCCAAGTACAAACAGCTCTTTGAGGATTTCTCAGCGGAGGCTTTCAGTAGCCTGGCGCAGGAAGTGATGGCAGAGGCAGATAAAAAACAAGATAAATAATAGCATGGAAAAAATACCTGCTAACGATTATCATGTTCCGGTGCTCTACCACGAAACCCTGGATGCATTGTCTATTGTTCCCGATGGAATATATGTAGACTGCACTTTTGGCGGCGGTGGTCATAGCAGGGGGATTCTGGAAAAACTGGGGCCCAAGGGCAAACTGATTGCTTTTGATCAGGATGCAGATGCGCAGCAGAATATTCAGAACGAACCTCGTCTCTTATTCATTCCACAAAACTTTCGTCACCTGCATCGCTTTTTGCGTTTGCATGGCATTGAACAGGTAGATGGAGTTTTAGCGGATCTGGGTGTGAGTTCGCATCAGTTCGATGAAGGGGAGCGTGGATTCTCAATTCGCTTCGAAGGTCCAATGGACATGCGGATGGATAGAAGACAAACCCTTACGGCTGCCGACATTATTAAAACCTATTCTGAACAACAGTTGCACAAACTGTTTGAACAGTACGGTGAAGTAACCAACGCCAAAACCCTTGCTGCGCATATTGTTCAGCAGAGAGCCCGCTTACCGTTTGCAACGATTGATCAATTTAAAGCATTGATTAGTGCAGTGGTAAAAGGAAATCCCAATAAATATTTAGCCCAGGTTTTTCAGGCGCTTAGAATTGAAGTGAACGATGAGATGGGAGCGCTGAAAGAAATGTTAGAGCAGTTAACCAAAGTGTTGAAGCCCGGAGGGATTGCTGCCATCATTACTTTCCATTCGCTGGAAGACAGACTGGTGAAAAACTTTTTCAAGCAGGGAACTTTTGAAGAAGTAATTGATCATCCACTCTTGTCGATTGAGAAACCAAAGCATTTTCAACTGGTGAATAAGAAGCCAATTACGGCTGGTGCTGAAGAGTTGAAAAGAAATAGCAGAAGTAGAAGCGCAAAGCTGAGAGCAGCAGCGCGCTTGTAATATATATACCGTGCCCGAAAACAAAACAAACCCTAAGAACCCTATTAAGGGGTTGCTCAACTATGAGTGGATAGTGAAGAACATTGGTTTCTTCCTTTTTCTATCCCTTTTAGCAGTACTGTATATAGCCAACGGACATATGGCCGATAAAACCATACGCCGTATCAATAGCATCAACAACGAATTGAAAGAATTGCAGTTTACCTACAAGACTTTGAAGAGTGAGTTGATGTACAAAACCGAGGAATCGCAGATTGTAAAACTGGTTGACCCCATGGGGTTAAAAATAAGTAAGGAAATGCCCGAGCGCATTCAGAAATAATGGAAGTAAAACGCGACATACTATGGAGAGTGTACCTCAGTTATATACTGATGGTAGCTGCCTGTATCGCCATCTTTGGCAAAGCGGTTTACATACAGCAAGTAGAGGGAGCCAAGTGGAGAAGCATGAGCGATAGCTTGCACCAGCGCATTGATGAAATTGAAGCAGAGCGCGGTACCATCTATTCTGAAGACGGTCAGATGTTAAGTACTTCTATTCCGCAGTTTGATATTTTCATTGATTTCCGCGTTGCGGGATTAAGAGAGAAAAACGGACAGCGTTTTAGAGAGAATATAGATTCTTTGAGTTATTGTTTGGCACAACTGTTCAAGGACATGAGTCCGGTGGAATACAAAAGAGTATTGCAACAAGCATACAAAGCACAGGAAGGATATTTTCCCTTGAAGAAGAAGATCAGTTTTACGCAGTACGATTCATTGCGCAAATTCCCTTTGTTCAAACTGGGTCGTTATAAGAGTGGCATGATAGCCAATGAGCGTACCGTTCGCCTGAATCCCTATCAGATGCTGGCTTTCAGAACCATTGGACTGGCGCGCGATTCCAACAAAGTGGGCTTAGAAAAAACCTACGATGCAGTATTAAAAGGAAGAAACGGTAAGCAAACGGTTCGTTCTATTGCCGGTGGGATTGGAGTGCCCGTGGATGATACTTACCTGGTGGAACCCGAAACCGGTAAAGACATTGTAAGCACCATTGATGTATTCATTCAGGATATCGCGGAATCGGCTTTAATGAAAATGATGGTGAAGAACGAAGCAGAGAATGGTTGTGTAATTGTATTGGAAACCAAAACCGGAAAAGTAAAAGCCATTGCAAATCTGGGTAGAATGCCCGATGGTTCTTACTGGGAAAATTTAAACCATGCCATTACGCCGAGCGAACCCGGATCCACTTTTAAACTGGCTACCCTGATGGCTTTGCTCGAAGACAAAAAAGTAAACCTGAATCAAACCATCAACCTCGAGAACGGTGCCTGGAGAATATCGGGTCAAACCGTATACGATTCTGAAAGGCATGCAGAGAATATTGTTACCGTAAAGCAGGCTTTTGAATTGAGTTCGAATGTGGCCATGGCAAAAATGGCGGTTACCCATTATTTGAATAATCCTCAGCAGTACCTGAAGCACTTGCGTAAAATGCGCATGGATACCATTACTGGAATTGATTTGGTGGGAGAGCGCAAGCCGGTGATTCATCGCCCGGGTTCTAAATTATATGGTCCTACTACTTTGCCATGGATGAGCTTCGGGTATAACCTTGCCATCAGTCCACTGCATACTGCTATGTTGTACAATGCAGTTGCCAACAACGGAGTAATGATGCGCCCTTATTTGGTAAGCAGCATTAAAGAAGAAGGCGTGTTGTTGAAAGAGATTCCTCCGGTGGTATTGGATACGCAAATCTGCAGCCCATCAACACTTGCTATGTTGAAAGCCAGTCTGGAAGGGGTTTGTATTGCAGGAACAGCCAAGTCTTTGTTTGCAGGCACGCCTTATAAAGTAGCCGGTAAAACAGGAACTGCCTTGGTAGCAGATGGCAACAGAGGGTATAGTAGTAAAATTTATCAAAGTTCTTTTGCCGGATATTTTCCTGCCGACAATCCACAATACACTTGTGTGGTGGTAATCAAGAACAAGCCTTTCGCTCCTGTATTCTATGGTGCTTCTGTGGCAGGTCCGGTATTTAAAGAGATTTCAGATCGTTTGTATGGTACTTATATCAAGACCAATAAAACCCTGATTGCAGGAACCAATAAAAAGGATAGCAGCTTCTTTGCCTACAATGGATACAAGGCAGATTTGATGTACCTGACTGAGAAATTAAAAATTGGTTTTTCAGATTCTACCGGAAGAGCAGATGAGTGGACTAGAGTAAACAAGAACAGTGCGAAAGCAGTACTACAGAAAATGCCGGTGGATAAAAATGCCATGCCTCCTTTAAAAGGGCTGGGTTTAAAAGACGCCATTTATCTCTGTGAAGAAATGGGATTGATGGTGCAGGTGAAAGGAAGAGGAAAAGTAACTGAACAGTCGATTGTTCCCGGACAGCCGATTGCGAAGGGGCAACTGGTGCAACTTTTTTTGAACTAGGCTAAACAATAATTGAAAAGAACAAATAACAAATAGAAAAACAAACCCAATGAAAACATTACAGCAACTTTTTATTCTAACCAAAACGCAGCAGGTAACTGGTGCCTTGGATAAGGATATTACTGCCATTGAGATCGACTCAAGGAAAGTGAAGGCTGGAGCGGTTTTCGTTGCCATTGCAGGGGCACAAAGCGATGGTCATGCTTTTATTGGCAAAGCCATTGAACTGGGTGCGGTTGCCATTGTTTGTGAGACCATGCCATCAGATTTAGTTGCTGGTATTACTTATATAAAAGTGGCCAGCAGTGGGGAAGCAGCTGCCCGTATGGCGGTTGAATTCTACAATCATCCATCTGCAGCAGTAAAGCTGGTGGGAGTTACCGGTACCAATGGTAAAACCACCATTGCTACTTTGTTATTCAAATTGTTCCGTCAGTTGGGCTATAGCTGTGGCTTAATCAGCACGGTGCAGAATCAGATTGATGATACCATTATTCCTGCTACCCATACTACACCCGATGCCATCAGCCTGAATGCCTTGTTGCGCAAAATGGTGGATGAGGGATGTACTTATGTTTTTATGGAGTGCAGCAGCCACGCTATTCATCAGCATCGCATTACCGGATTGCAATTTGCCGGTGCCTTGTTCAGCAATATCACGCATGATCATTTAGACTATCACAAAACCTTTGACGAATACATTCGGGTAAAGAAAAAATTCTTCGATGATTTATCGGCGGATGCATTTGCTATTTCTAATGCAGATGACAAGCGCGGAGAAGTGATGTTGCAAAATACCAACGCTACCAAATACTTGTACAGCCTTAAAACCATGGCTGCCTTCAAGGGAAAAATATTAGAAAATGCATTGACAGGTTTGGTGATGACCATCAATGACCAGGAAGTGCATTTTCGTCTAATTGGAACATTCAATGCCTATAACTTACTGGCGGTGTATGGTGCTGCCGTTTGTTTGGGTGTTGAAAGTTCAGAAGTGTTGACTGCATTAAGCATGCTTACCGGTGCAGAAGGTCGCTTCGATTATATCATCAGTGCCAACAAAATTATTGGCATTGTAGACTACGCACATACCCCCGATGCATTGGAAAATGTATTGAGCACCATTAAAAAATTACGCAAGGGCTATGAGCAAATCATTACGGTAGTGGGTTGCGGTGGAGACAGAGACAAAACCAAACGTCCGGTAATGGCACAGGCAGCTTGCGATTGGAGCGACCGCGTGATTTTAACCAGTGATAATCCCCGCACGGAAGACCCTGAAGCTATTCTGCGCGATATGGAAGCAGGATTGAGCAGTGCGGCTAAAAGAAAATACATCACTATGGTAGATCGCAGGCAAGCCATTGAAGAAGCAGTGCGGATGGCGAAGCCGGAAGACATTATTCTGGTAGCAGGAAAAGGGCACGAGAAATACCAGGACATCAATGGAGTGAAACATCCCTTTGACGATAAAGAAGTTTTACAAAAAGCATTTACTACCAACCCTCAATAAACCCATACTATGTTATATCAATTATTTAACTGGCTAAAACAAAGCTTCGATATTCCCGGAGCCGGGCTGTTTCAGTTCCTGACTTTCAGGATTGCAATGGCAATTGTGTTGAGCTTGGTAATTGCAACGGTATATGGGAAGCGCATTATTCTGTTT
This sequence comes from uncultured Sediminibacterium sp., assembly GCA_937907555.1. Classification (GTDB taxonomy): domain Bacteria; phylum Bacteroidota; class Bacteroidia; order Chitinophagales; family Chitinophagaceae; genus Sediminibacterium. The sequence continues at coordinate 1,354 of CALEST010000108.1, read as the reverse complement.
TTACAGAAAAAACAAATTGGGGAATCGGTAAGAGATTTGGGATTGGCAGGTCAGGAGCAGAAAAAAGGAACCCCTACCATGGGTGGTATCATTATTCTGTTGAGTATTCTAATTCCAACTTTATTGTTTGCCAACCTCGACAAAGTATATGTACGCCTGATGGTGCTTTGTACGGTTTGGTTGGGTATCATTGGTTTTCTAGACGACCTGTTTAAGATTCGTGCCAGAAAAGCAGCGCAGCAAAAAGGCGAAACCTACAAGAAAAAAGATTCCGATGGATTGGCGGGTATCTCTAAAATCATTGGTCAGGTTGGGTTGGGAATCATCATTGGTACTACTTTGTATTTCAGCAATGCAGTAACGGTAGAAAGAGAGATTATTGGTTCTGCGCGCAAAGTTTCTATGTTGCAGGAAGGAGAAAGGTTTGCGAAAGATTCAACGGTGATTGTTCGTGAAATCAATGGATTGGAAAGAAAGTTCGTAAAAGTAAAAACGCCTATCACCACCATTCCTTTTGTAAAGAACCACGAGTTCAATTACAGCAAACTGATCAGCTGGATGGGCGAAGGTGCAGAAAAATATACCTGGATTGTTTATATCCTGATTGTAACCTTAATTATTACTGCTGTAAGTAATGGTGCCAACTTAACGGATGGATTGGATGGACTGGCGGCTGGCGTGAGTGCCATTATTGGTGCGGGTTTGCTGGTGTTCATCTATGTAAGTTCCAACTACATTTTTGCTGATTACTTAAATATCATGTATATCCCGAACCTGGGTGAGCTTACCATTTTTGTGGGTGCATTCGTAGGAGCTTGTATTGGATTCCTTTGGTACAATGCTTATCCGGCTCAGGTATTCATGGGAGATACAGGAAGCCTTGCACTGGGTGGTATTATTGCTTCTTTGGCCATCATCGTGAGAAAAGAATGGTTGATTCCAATTTTCTGTGGCGTATTCCTGGTAGAGAATTTAAGTGTGATGATTCAAGTGGGCTATTTTAAATATACCAAGAAAAAATACGGAGAAGGAAGAAGAGTATTCCTGATGAGTCCATTGCATCACCACTACCAGAAGAAAGGATTTCATGAAAGTAAGATTGCGGTTCGTTTCTGGATCATCACCATTATGCTGGTGGTGATGAGTGTAGTATCCTTAAAAATCAGATAAGAAAGTGAGTAACAATATTATCATATTAGGCGGAGGCGAAAGCGGGGTAGGTGCTGCGGTATTGGCCAAACACAAGGGGCTGAACGTGTTCCTGTCCGACGGTGGCTCACTCAAGGAAATTTACAAAGCCGAATTGTGTGCGAACGGAATTGAATTTGAAGAAGGCGGTCATAGTGCAGAAAGA